>JARGOJ010000024.1 GCA_029210225.1 Planctomycetota bacterium | reverse complement strand
ATTGTTTCTGGAGATCTTTCATGACCTCGACTTTAGTGAGGAGGGTTTCGCTCAGTGGGTGATAGCTCAGCTCTTTGGCGAGCTTCAAGCTCTTCTTTTTGACTCGGATCAAATGCTCTGGATCGTCGACAAAGTTCTTCTTGAGGGAGTCGCATTCGCCAATGAGCCCTTCAAGACGTTGGGCCAAGCTCTCTTCAGCGGAGATGACGCGCTCAATCTTGTCTTCGAGGTCTTTGTCGAGGGTGAGGTCGCCTATTTTTTTGATCCCAGCGAAGGCGACTTTATAGTCCTTCTTAGGGTTTTTGAGGTCTTCGATCAGTTGTGCGAAGCGGACACGACGAGCTTCCTCGGCCTTGCGGTCCTTGGCGAAGTCCTCAGCGCTCTTACCCTTGTCGATTTTCTCATTGGTTTTCACTGCATCCTTTTTGGGTGCGTCTTTGTTGTCAGTGATGGGGGTGTCGTTGATGGGGACTTTGATGAAGAGCTGGCAGAGCAATGCAATCACAACGAATCCGAGGACGCTGGAGAGCAGCATCAGCAGGCGTGATGGCTTGGCTACCGGTCCGTCATAGCTGCGCCGAGAGCCCCGTCCTTTGACAACTCGAGAGCGGCCGACGCCCGAGCGCATGAGATCACCGGAATCGGGAACACCATTGCTTGAGGCGGGTTTAGCTTTGTAGCTCTTCCAGTACATCTCCAGGTCGAGACGTAGGGATTTCGCGTCGGCGTAGCGATTTTCGCGCTTTTTAGCCATCGCTCGATGAATGATCTTACGAAGCGCGGGGTCGATCGGCGGGCCGTCGATAGGATCGGGGAGCTCAAGATCGGTTGTGAGCATCCTGGCCAGGATTTCGACAGGCTTTCCTTTTCCATAGGGAGCGATGCCAGTGGCCATGTGATAAAGCGTGGCTCCGAGGGCATAGACGTCGGATTGGTGATCGGCGATACGAACGTCTTCGGCTTGTTCAGGAGACATGTAATTGGGGGAGCCCATCACCGTCTTATCCATAGTGATGGCGCCGTCTCCGCTGGCGCCATTCTCCTTAGCGAGACCGAGGTCGGCGATTTTGACGTCGCCTGTTTTATCTTCAATGAGGATGTTGGCGGGCTTGATGTCGCGGTGAACAATGCCGTGTTTAAGAGCCATTTCCATGGCTTTACAGGATTGCACAGCGAGCTTGAGGCACTGCTCGATGGGCAGTGAGACCTTCTCTTTGAGGATCTCTTTAAGGTCGTTTCCGGTGATCAGCTCCATGCTGTAGAAGCTGCAACCCCGTTCTTGGCCAACGTCGTAGATGCGGACGAGGTTTGGATGGTCGAGCTGAGCGGCGGCGCGCGCTTCTCGGGCGAAGCGACGAACAAAGACTTCGTCGGTTTGAAGTCGGGGGGCGAGGACCTTGAGGGCGATGGGCCGGTCCATAGAGATTTGAATGGCATGAAAGACCGTTCCCATGCCGCCGTGGGCGATCTCTCGAACAACCCTATAACCGCCGAGTTGGCCGCCGACCAGCTCAGCGAGGTCAGTGACAAAATCTTCGCCGGGAGCGTTTGCCGGCACGGCGGACAGCAAACTGGCGGAGGGACTGCGCGTTTTGCTTGGGGCGGCGCTGCTCTGAAACGGGCCGCTTGGAGGCGTCATGGGAGGCGCAGGTGACAGCACGACGGTATCAGGCTCGCTTGGGAGTGGTGTCGGTGGGGGCGGAGGAATGGGCTTGCTCTTTTGAACGGGTTGCGCTGGAGTCGGGGTGGGAGGAATCGGGGGCGCGGGGGTGGACGCTGCGGGCATGGGAGTCGCAGGTATTTGTGCGGGGGGCGTCGCTGCGGCAGCGCCCCAACCGCGTCCCCAGGAGTTCGATCCTGTCGCGATGTCAGGGGTGGCCGGGGAGGCATTGTTTTGGAGATAACCCCAGGCTTTTGTCGGTCCGGAGGCTTGAGTTGGACTGTTGTTTGCGACCGGAACCGCAGGTGCGACCGGTCCAGAGCCAGCAGCCCCAGCCTGAGCCAAGGGAATATTGGGCGGAGGAGGTATTGGGATAGAAGCTTGAGGAGCCGCTTGGGCGAGTTCTTCGCTGACCGGGCCTCGTCCGAGAGCGTCGAAAAACTCATGGACCGCGAGACCGACTCCTTGAAGATCCTGAACGATCTTGCGGCAGTGGTCGCAGCGTCCAACATGGTCGGTGATGAGCGCCTTCTCCACGGGGGATTCGAGCTCGTCATCGACAAAGGCGATGAGTTTTTCTTCGAGGGCTAGACAAACTTCGCTCATGGCTCAGCTTCCTTGATTTTCGAACGAGGCTTTCAGGGCTTCACGAAGTGACTTCGTTCCACGGTAGATCGCGCCTCGAATAGTAGAGACCGGAACGCTCATGAGCTCGGCGATTTCGTTGTAGCTTAATCCGCCGTGATAGCGGAGGTGTAGGACAACGCGCTGGTCTTCAGGGAGGTCACTGAGAACTTCAAAGATAGTGAGGTTCAAGTCGGTGCGATCGACCGGAGCGAGCTTCATCTCAGGAGCAGGAATGGCATCCCGAGCGTTTCTCTCGCGAGCCTGCTTCCGTTGGAGATCTTTCGCTTTGCGGTAAGCAATCCCCAGCAACCACGAGCCAAACTTCTCTTTATCTTGAAGCTTGCCCAGACTTTGGGAGGCAGCCAACAGGGATTCCTGACAGGCATCTTCCGCGTCGTGTGTATTGCCGAGTAGTGAGCGCACCATGGATGTGACTTTCCCTTGATAGCGAGCCAATAACGCATCGAGAGATGCGACATCGCCATTTAGCGCTGCCTCGACGAGTGTTCGTTCGTCGCCTCTCATGTGCATTCCAAACTTATGTCGCTCGTCAACACGAAATGATCACACCTGGTCTGAATCTTTTTTTCTCTCAGTTAGGAAACCGTAGGGAGAATGATACCCTGCCCTTGACCCCGCGAAAAGTCTATTCATCTTAAGGGTTTGAGCAAATTTTTTCGGGCGCTGAAAAGGAAGGGCCCCCGTGTCCACCCCAGAATTTCATGGAAGCGCCTGATTTCACCTCTTAATTCACGAAATGGCTTCGGAAAAAAGGTTCTAGTCAAGGACCTGTTCAACACTATTCTATAGCCCGCTTCCAGTCTATGGATGAAAGTGCTCATGAAGATCGCCATCACCCACACCCGCTACTCTCTTGTCGGCGGGGTGGAAAAATATATTTACTCTTTGGTCGAGCGACTCCTCGATGCCGGCCACGAAGTCCACTATTTCTGCCATTTCTGGGAGAAGGACGCCGATCCTCGAATTCGCTTCCACAAGATTCCAAACCCCTTCAAGCAATTCCGGTATCTCAAAGTCTGGAGTTTTGATCGTTGGAGTCAGTGGAAAGTTAACAACGCCGAATTTGACATCGTGCATGGCTTCACAAAAACCGCCCAGCAAGACATCTATACTGATGGCTCGGGTTGCCTGCTTGACTATCAGGAATACAGCATCAAGGAAGGAGAAAGCTCCGAACTTGTTCAACGCTTAAAGCGCCTGAGCCCTCACCAAAGACTTGTCCAGCGCCTTGAAGAAGAGCGTTTTACACGTGGGAACTTCCGCCGCATCACCACAATGTCCATCTTCGCTCAAGAACAAGTTTGCCGGAGATACGGCCTCGCCGAAGAAGAAGTCGAAGTCATCTATAACGGCATCGATCTTCGCAACTTCAACCCCAGCCTCACCGAGAAACACCGCGCCCCCATGCGCGAACAACTCAACTACACCGATAAAGACGTTGTGGCGCTCTTGGTTGGGAACGACTACCGCCGAAAAGGCGTCATCACCCTTATGGAGGCCCTGAAGAAAATTGAAGATCAGGGTGGACTCCCCGAGGGTCGGAAGCTTCAAGTGGCCGTTGTTGGAAAAGAACGTCCTGCCCGAGAAAAAGAACTCTATAAGTGGGCCCAAGACCGCGGGCTTGGGAAGCAAGTTCGCTTCTTTGGTCCTCACCGTGATATCGCCAAATGGCACGCCATGAGCGACCTTCACATCCTCCCTTCTCGCTTTGACATCTTTGGCAACGTTGTGCTTGAGGCCATGGCCATGGGTGTGCCGACGATCGTGAGCGCCAAAGCCGGCGCCGCCGAAGTCGTGAAGCCTGCCGAAACCGGTTATATCCAGCAAAACCCCAAAGACTCAGACGAGCTGGCCTCGCTTATTCTAAAAGCAGTCGGCCCAAACAAAGAGACTCTCCAGACTCTCGGCGAAAACGCTCGTCTTGAAGCAGAGCAATACTCGTGGGAACGTCACTTTAGCCGTATGCTCGAGATCTATGCCGAAGTGAAAGAGGCTAAGGCCCAGGAAAAAACGCGATCATGAATGAGGAAAGCCCCCGCCCCGCCGTTCTCCACGTCAACACCGAAAGAACTTGGCGAGGCGGTGAGCAACAAACCCTCTATCTCCTCGATGGTCTCAAGAAACGCGGCTACACCACTCTCCTCGTTGCCAAAGAAGGCGGAGAGATGGTTGAAAGAGCCCGAGATCACGGCCATGAAGTCGTCACTATGAGAATGCGCGGCGAAATCGACTTCTCTGTCCCCGCCCGCATGATCTCCCTCATTAAAAAGCACAAGATCAATATCCTTCACGCCCACACATCTCATGCCCACGCCTATATCCAGCTCGCAGCCTTGCCCATGGGGAAGCGCAAACCCGCGGTCGTCGTTCATAGACGGGTCGATTTCTCGATTTTTCGGCGCAGCTTCCTAGGGCTGAATCACATCAAATATCTCCATGGTGTCGATCGCTATGTCACGGTATCCCACGCGATAAAAGAGATTCTTATCAAGGATGGCGTGCCTGGGGAGCGAATCATGACCGTCCACTCCGGGATCGACCTCGCCAGAATCGACGACGCCCCGGATAAGCGCGAAGAGCTTCGCAAAGAGTTCGGCGTCGCCGCTGATGAGACCCTGCTCGCGAATGTGGCTCACTTCGCCGACCACAAGGGACAGATCTACCTGATCGAAGCCATGCCGGAGATCTTGAAGCGTTACCCCAAAACAAAGTGCGCGATTGTTGGTCACGGTGAACTTAAAGAACCCCTGATGGAGAAGTGTGAAGAGCTGGGCATCATGGATGCCATGATCTTTCCTGGTTTTCGCACGGACGTCCCGTCGATTCTAAAAGCTATCGATATCTTCGTGATGCCAAGCCACAAAGAGGGTCTTGGAACCTCTGTGCTCGATGCCATGGCTGCTCGTCTGCCTGTTGTTGGGACGGAAGCAGGAGGTATGCCAGAGATGTTTGTCGGCGAGGAGAACGGCCTGGTGTGTCCCATTCGCGATTCCAAGGCTATCGCCGAGGCGGTTTGCCGATTCCTAGAGAAGCCCGAATGGGCGAAGAGCCTTGGTGAAGCGGCACGTCTTAAGGTTGAAAAGGAATTTAGCACCGACGCAATGGTCGAGGGAAACCTTGAGAATTACCGGGATCTATTAGAGCTGCGCCGAAAACGTGGCTTCAAATCCTAGCTCTTGAAGATCGATCAAAATATCTTTCAGCTCCTTGTTTAGTACTGCGGCATCGCAGCCCCAACGCTCTAATTCGAATTTGAAGCAGTCGACGGTCGTCACGCCAATAATGGCCGTTTGAGCCGGGATCACCGCTCGGAGCTTCTCGACCACGCTCTTGCCAAGGCGAGTTGTCCAGCTCCCGCCTTTTTGACCGACTCGCTGATAAACCGCGTTCAAGTCGATGATGACGGCGAGGAGCTCGGGGATCATGTCTTTGATGTCTGAGGCGAGCAAGTCGCGCTTTTCCAGATGAATCAATTGAAAGCGCTCGGATAAATCCGATTCTTGTTCAAGCTGCTGCTCGGCGAGAGATAAGATGACCTTCTTCATAAGGCCTTCCCCAGTCAATTTCCTCAAAGACAAATAAAACTATAACGGATCGAAAACCCAAAAGCAACATTTGTGACATTGGAGTTTGGGTATTTCTTGTGGTGTTTATTTTGCCTCGGGATCCTTGGCCTTGAGACTTTCTCTTTTCGGGTTTGCCGGGGCAATCGTTTTCGTTAAGTCGATCTTTAGAACCCCGGGGAAGCTTTGGTCCATGTCTGGACCTGTGGCATGGCGCCGAAAACTGAGGGTCAAAGCAGTCGCGCCTTTTTTCGGGCTTATCTTCAAGACGGTCAAAATGGCCTGAGAGAGAGGACCTTTCGGGTCGCGTTTCAGCTTTACAACGGTGATGTCGGCGTTGTCCCAGCTCAGATCCTTGAGCTCATAGCGATCGACGGCTTGGAGTTGGTTTATGGAATCCGCCAGGGTCACGAGAAAAGACCCATCCTCTTGCTTGCTGAGGCTTCTCACAACAATGCTCGGAATGGGCCTCGCGACTGAGCTGTTCGTTGCCGTGGCCTGAGGAACGGGGATCATAGAACTATCACTTGATCCGCCGACAACGAAGAATGAGAGCCCGGCGAAGACGATGCATCCTAGAAAGACGAAGCCGCCAAAGACGGCGAGCAATATGACGACGATGTGAGTCTTCTCAGATTCGGACATGCTTGTCTCCAGGGCCAATGAGAGCCCTTTTTTTACTTTGTTTCCTGACCATGTGCAACGAGTTGGGGCTCGTGGTCGAGCGCAGTTTACTTCGGAGTGGGTGTTTTCTCTTCGGGGGTTTTGGCCTCAAGCTCTTTGGGGTCCTTTGTGTGTTGCAGCACAAGCACCAAGTTTGCCTTTCGGTTGCTCGTATGAGTCGCTCCGGCCTTCGTGACCCCATAAGCAAACTCTACGGTCTTCTGGTCTGCGCCTGTCTTGATGAGCAGGACAGTCTCCATGGGGGTGGGCAGTGGATCGCCTTTGGGCTGGCTCTTTATCGTAATGGTGGTCTTTGGAGTGACGATGCTCTCAACGACGAAATTGTAGTCATTGAATTCGTTCGGATCATTTGAATCAGTGTCGGTGTCGGTGACTGTCACTTCATATTGTCCTGGGGACACTTGGACGGTCTTAGTCACTTTAAGGATATTCATACCAGAGCTACCTGAGCTGCTTTTAACCTGAGTGGCCATAGCGACGGGAGGAGGGCCAACGGCCATCGGAGCGCTTGAAACAAAGAGTGTTGCCCCAGCAAGGACAACACAACCGAGGACCATAAAGCCGCCCAGGACAACGAGCAGGATGACGACCATGTGGGTTTTTTCAGAGGCTGACATGTGTTTCTCCGTAGCTTAGCTCTTCGAGCTTTTCAGGGGCTTCCAAAATGAGGAAATGTCGTACTGGCGAGGCGTTGACATTCGATTCGGTGACTCCTACGCTTTGAGCGTGGGGATCCATAATAGTGTCTTCTTACCGTTCGGTGTCGTTGACTGGCAGAAATGAGAACACCATCGACAAGCCTGCAAACGCAGCGAACTCTGAGAACTCGGTTGTTGAATGCCGAGGCGTAGGGATTCGCTACCGACTTAAAAAAGAGGGTGGAGAGTCTTTTAAAGCTCGCTTGCGACGCATCCTGAGGCGTGAAACAAGCCAAGATTTCTGGGCTTTGAAGAACTTCAATCTAAGCGTCAATGAAGGACAAATCCTCGGGGTTGTGGGTCGCAACGGCGCCGGCAAGAGCACGCTCTGTCAGTTGCTCTCAGGAATTTTAGTTCCCGACGAAGGCACTCTCAGGGTACAGGGGCGAGTGACGTCGTTGCTCGGGGTTGGAATCGGCTTTCAAGAAGACCTCACCGGCCGCGACAATACTTACCTCTCAGGGGCCTTTTTTGGTTTTCCTGAAGCGCACATGACTGCGCTCTTGCCTGAAATTCAGGCCTTCGCCGACATCGGTGACTTCTTCGACGTCCCTATCAAAAAGTGGAGCTCAGGTATGCGAGCCCGTCTTGGTTTCGCGATTGGAGTCCATACAAGCGGCGACATTCTCATCCTCGATGAGGTCCTCGCCGTTGGGGACGAGGCCTTTCAAGAAAAGTGCCGAGATCGATTGCAAACGCTTATGGATAAAGCCAAAGCGATCATCATGGTCAGTCACAATAGCTCTTTGCTTGAGCGTCTTGCGACAGACATGATCTGGCTCGATCGCGGTGGAATTCGGGCCTCAGGCTCCCCTGCGGAGGTCTTGGCGGCTTACCGAGCCGGTTAATCCCCGGCGAGCTCCTTCTTCACGTCCTGGAACAGGGCCTTCAATTGAATCAGGGCTCGTTCAGGGTCGGGGCGAGCATCGGGAGTCTTCGCTAAGAGGTTCGAGAAGACCTTGGCGATGTTCTTGCCGTTGGGCATATCAACGAAGGGCTCTAGCGGCGGTGGATCTTCGAGAATGGCGGTGAACAGCTCAATGGGTGTGTTCCCTGGGAACGGCCGTTGCCCAGTGAGGGCTTCATAAAAGGTGATTCCGAGGGAGAAGACGTCGCTCTTGGCGGTCAAGTTTTGGGCGCGCACCTGCTCGGGAGACATGTAGGACGGCGAGCCGACCATTTGCCCAGGAGCGGTGAGCATGTGGGTGTTGGCGGTAAATCGGACCAGGCCAAAGTCGACCAGACGGGCGTGGTTCTTCTCGTCGATGATGACGTTCGATGGCTTGATATCTCTGTGAATAATCCCCTCGCCCCCAAGGTAGAGGATGCCTTCAGCCACTTGAATCGCATAGCTGAGGGCCGCTTTCACGCTGAGGCGGCCACGGCGTTCAAGGACAGCCTCCAGGCTCGGACCATCGATGTACTCCATGATGAGATAAGCCGAGTTTTCGTGTTCGATAGAGTCTATGAGCTTGACCAGGGACGGATGGTCCAAGGCGCGCAGGGCCTTTGTTTCCCTTTGAAAGCGTTCTTTGGCGTTGGTGCTGACGTCGAACTTCAGGCGCTTCACCGCGACAAGTTGACCGTGGTAACGCATCTTGTGAATGACACCCTGGGCGCCCCTCGCAATCACTGAAATAGGCATGAGCTCGGGCATGCTTTCAAGAGATCGGGTCAGGTCGTCTTCTTTCTTGTCTAAATCTCGAAGCAGACCGTACGGATCGTTGAATTCTCCCGAGCCTGACCCCGGGGCTTTTCTGGGGCGAGGAGAGGGGGTGCCGAACTTGGTGTCGCTGATTCCGCCGCTCTTGAGGGCTTCGCAGCGGCCGCAGAAAATGACGCCGCGGGGGCTGTTGCTGTAGCGTCGTGTTGTGAATTGAGAAATCTCAACGCCACAGCGAGCGCAGGATTGATGATTCCGGGCTTTTTCCTCGCTGATAACAAAGTCGAGGGTGAGTTGGCCGAAGACGATGTTGTCTTCATGGCTGAGATAGTAGCGGGTGACTTTGAAATCATTGACCCAGGTGCTGTGTTCTTTTTCTTTGTGGTGGAGTTCGATGCCTACATCGGTGATGTGAATCTCGGCGTGAAATTCACCGACGCTTGCGTCGTCGAGGACCACGTGGCAATTCTCAGCGGATCCAATGCGGACATGATTGGACTTGATGGGATAGTAGCGTCGTGACGCTTGATCGAGTAAGCCAATCTTCATGGATCTGATTTCCTCAGCAAAGTGGGGCGTTGACGAGTCATTCGCTTTGGTTTTTAGCTAGGGAAGAGCGCTCGAAAAGAGTCGTTGTTTTCTTCGTGGAATTCAGCAACAAGCTTCGAGAACATCCAGGATTCTTTGGTGCTAGGGTCGGCGTCTTCAGCGGGGCGTTGTGGGTCGAAGTAGTACGATCCAAATCTAAGGTCCATGATGCTCTTAATGACGCTCCGGCCAGTCTCACTATTGCAGCGGGCATCGATAATCGCGCCGTTTAAGTAGGTGAGGCGAGTGGAGTTTGAGCTCGCATCATCGACGATCTCAATATGTCCATGGCGCTTATGATCTTCGAGGATATGAAGGATTTCAGCGAGTTGAGGTCCTAAGAAAGTGCCGCTGAAGGCTTTGCGACTTGCTTCCGAATCGCCGATGCTGTCGTGAGCGCTTTCGGTGTCGGGCATGAGGGCGTTCATGGCTGCCTTGTCCAAAGACTTTTGCGCCTCCGAGACGTTCTGGAAGCGAGACGCAGGGTCGGTGTGAAGGGCTTTGGAGAGCCACTTGTGTAGGGCGGGGTGGATGTCTTGAAGGGGTGGCATCACTGGAATTTTGAGCATGGCCGCTCGGGCGACGCTCTTGCTCGTGAGCTCTCGGTAAGGCTTCTTCCCTGTGACCATGTAATAGAGCAAGGCGCCAATGCTGTAAAGATCGGCGCGGACGTCGGCGTCGAGCAGCTCAAGGTAGAGCTCTGGGGCTCGGAAGCCGCCGACTTCTTCGTTGACTCGTCCGAGGGCGCTCATGACGCGGAAATATTGATTCAAACGAATGTCGATGACTCGGATGGAGCTCTCGTCGGAGAGAGTCAGGAAGTCGGGAGTGAGGTAATGGTGATAGACCTTTTGCTCCGAGGTGTAACTGAGAATCTCGAAGAGCGATCGAATGTAAGAGAGCGCCCGAGCCATAGGGAGCGGGCCTTCAGTCTCTATGTGTTGGCGAAGAGTTTTCCCAGGGGCATACTCGGTGAGAATGTAGAGGACGTCGTTGGCGGAGCGCACATCCAAGAGACGGAGCAGGCCGGGGTGTTCAAGCTTGGCGACGCTTCTGGCTTCTTTTCGGAAGTTGTCAAACTCCCGAGAGTTGTCGTAGAAGGGCAACGGAATGGCGTTGACGCGAAACTCCTGGTCGTCCAATTGAGGGTGGGTTGTGACGAAGCTATAGGGCCGCTCTGTCAACTTCTTACCAGGCTGAAACCCTTCTGAATCAAGGAATGCATCAATCTGCTCGTGGCTGCGAAGGAGTTGAACTTCTTCGCATTCTTGGCACCAGGGTTTGAGGTCGGGGTTGTGAGCTTTGAGGGGTGTGAGGGGGATGGTCTTGCCGCAACTGGCGCACTTGAGCTTTTGCTCGGAATTGGGGCAAACATTGACGGAGAAGCCGAGGCGGCCGACTTGGAGTATGCTGCGGCTGGGGAGGAAGAGGCGATCGATGCGATGGCCATTGAGGAAGACGCCGTTTCGGCTTCCCAGGTCTTGAACTTCAATGCCGTGAGGATGTCCGACGAGCTGGCAATGACGTCGGGAAACGCTGCCGTGGCTCAGGAAAAAACTCGCGTCGCTTGATCGCCCTATGAGGTGCGTCTCACCCGCTTTAACAACGACTAAACGCTCGCAGTCGTTGTGTTGGAAATGAACTTCAAAAGTTACGCCGGGCATCGGGTCCTCAACGAAGACGGGACGAAAAGTTGGAGAATCTCTTTATATTGCGAGCGCTATCGAAACAATAGCTAACGCGACACTCCTCGACTCATCATACGAAAAGCAATTCATACATAAAACGCTTGTTCGCTCTTCGTGACAAACTTAAAAAATGAGATCCGAGAATCCCCTATTGTACAGACGATCGACACCTAAATGGTAACCAAACGCAAAACTATGACTCCATTGACTCTTAACGAAGATGGCCTCGAATTTAACGGCGAACGCCGCGACTTAATCAGCGGTTCCATCCACTATTGGCGACTCGATCCAAAGCTCTGGGACGAAATTTTTGCACGATCCCGGGACCTGGGAGTCACCTTTGCCTGCACCTACATACCCTGGAGTGTCCACGAGACCACTCCAGGGATCTGGGATTTCTCGGGAGCCAAAGACTTTGTTCGCTTTTGCGAGGTCGCAGACAAACACGACCTTCCTGTCTTGCTTCGCCCCGGGCCCCATATAAACTCGGAGATCACGGGCTTTGGTTTTCCCTCGTGGATTCTAAACAATGAGGCCATTATGGCCCGAGGACCCACGGGCAGCCCTGTCACGATTCCGGCGCCAGCCCGGGCTTTCCATGTTCCTTCTTATGCATCAAAGGTCTTCTGGGCAGAGGTTGAGAAGTTCTTCGACGCCCTGCGCCCCCACTTCGCACAGGTCTTTGCCCCTGGCGGAAACGCTGTCGCCTTGCAAGCGGACAATGAGAACAGCTACTTCTTTCGAACCTCGTCCTTCGACCAGGATTATCACACCGATGCGATCGAGCAATACCGCGAGTTCCTTCGTGAAAAATACCAAGACCCTGAACGCTGCGCGGAAGCCTACGGCCGCAATTCAAAGCCCTTTGAGAGCATCGATCCACCAAAAAAATTAAGCCTCGGCGACGAGCGAGTGCTCCTTCGCATTTGTGATTGGGTTGAGTTCAAGGAAGAACTCGCCATGAAGGGCGTGCTCAAGACCGCCAAGCTGCTCCGAGAGCGCCTCCCCGAAGACGCCAATCCGCTCCTCTTCCACAACTACCCTCCCTGTGACCTGCTCGCTTCTCCCTTTGATGTTCACGGGATTGAGCAGCGAGGCATCGATATTCAAGGCGTCGATTTTTATCCGACCCTTGAACAGAACAAATACCTCTATCGCCAGTGCCGGACTCTTCTCGGTTGCTCCCGATTCCCTTTTATTCCAGAGATGGGAGCCGGGTCGAGCCCTTGGAATAGTGTTGTTCGCCTCGAAGATGAGCGCTTTACGATTCCCTACTGTTTTATGCATGGAATCAAAGGTCAAAACTTCTACATGCTCGTCGATCGAGAGCGCTGGTATGGAGCGCCCATCGCCGAGACCGGGCGAGTTCGGGAAGACCACAAAGCCTTCTTTCAACCCTTCTTGAACACCATGACCGAGCTAGGCATCTCCTCTCTGGAGACTCCGACCGAGGTCGCGATTTTGGCTTCGAGGCATTATCAGAGAAAGGTCCACGGGACTTATCTATTGTCTCCGATTCCGCCGCTGCTCTTCTCGCTCATGGGCCAGGATGCGTCGTTGTCCTGCTCGGAGCACAAATATGGTTATCACCGCAACCTGCCCATTGACTACGATGAGACCCTGAACAAGTGGATCGCGCTGGTGTCGCAATTGAATGTGCCAACGCGGATTATTGAGGACGCCGTCGAGTTGCCCCCAGAGCAACGGCGGCTTGTGCTCGTTCCGGCCTTCCAAATTATGGACGAAGGGCTGCTCGCAAAATTGAAGAGATGGTCCGAAGACGGGTCGAGGATTGTCCTTGCCCCGGAGATGCCTGAAGCGCTGAAGGACCTCGGGAATGTTGAGCTTAAAGAACCTTGCCCTGCGCTGCTCGCCGACTTCATCCCCGAGTGGAGCAAAGATCGGGACGGGGAATTGGTGGAGGACGTTCAAGTCGTTTTGAAGAGTCGTGGCGAGGACCGCTTCCTCTTTATTGCGAATGTTGGCCATGAAGAGCGGCAGTGGACCTTGCCAGAGTCGCTTCAAACGGTCGGGGTTCGGAAGCTTTGGGGTGAGGCCACAGAGGCTAAAGAATCTTTCACGCTTCCTGGGAAAACCGTTTCAGTGCTTAAGTTGGGAGCAACTTTGGCGACTGCTTGAGAGCCGATAAACAACTATTTATCCCTAAGCGCTTGCGCCTTGGCAGCTTAGTTCCTATTTTATTGCGCACTGCGTCGTACGGAGGGAGACTACTCATGAGAACGATCAAACGCTATTCCAACCGCAAACTCTACGATACCCAGGATAAGCGCTACATCACCCTGGAACAAATCTCAGCCCTTGTCCGGGATGGGGAAGATATTCGCGTCATCGATAATTCGTCGGGCGAAGATTTGACCACCGTGACCCTCTCTCAGGTCTTACTCGATCAAGAGAAGAAGAAGGAAGCGCCCCTCCCGAAGTGGGCCTTCTTGGACATGATCCAAAGATCTTCAAACAACGTGCTCGACGGCCTCAAGAAGGGCGTCTTCTCCTGGTTTGAAAACTCCTTCGTCTCCGACGAGACCATCGACAAGAACGTCGAGAAAATGGTCAAGGGTGGCCAGATCACCAAGGACGAAGCGACCAAAATCAAAACAGAGTTCAAGACTCGCACGGGCGCCTTCAAGAAACGCCTGGACGACATGGTCGAGCGCCGAGTCGACGAGATCCTCGGAGCCCTCAATATTCCATCCAAGAGCGAACTCGGCAAGCTGAACGAACGCCTTGAAGAGCTCACGAAGAAAGTCGATGAGCTGCTCGAACAGAAGAAGAGTGGAGCCTCCAGTGACAGCAAACTGGTCGACCCGAGCGAAGAAGAAGAGTAAGACTCAAGACAAGCGTCGCCTTTAAGAAGAGCCCGAATGGACACCTTTATCAGTGTCTAGTCGGGCTTTCTTCTTGGCTTTCGAGAAAGTCATTCCCAGGCGAGCGTGCGTGTCAGCGTCCTAGATTGATCGATTCGATACGAACAATGGAGCTGCGGATGCTTGATGGAGGAACTCGCCCTTTTGGCAGGCGTTGGGTGGATGAGACAGAGATGTTGTTCTTTTTAAGCCATGTGACCACTGAACGCCCGTGAATAGCGAAGCCCAGGCTGTCTACATCCGAGCTAGATCGGGTCTTTGCGACCACGACACCGAGCCAACGACCATCCGCATCAATGAGAGGGCCGCCGCTGTTACCAGGGTTGATCTTGCCATCAAAGACAATATCCGCCTGGCGCACAGCCGAGACGCTGCCCCGAGTTAAGAGCAAGGTCGAGTTATTTCTGCCGAGGCGTCCATAACCATAGGCGAAAGCCGTTGTTCCTGCTCTTATCGAGCTTGGGCAATAGACCAGAGGAAGGCCACGTCTACGCACCCGAATGATGGCGAGGTCAAGGGTCTTATCCTTGGCGATGACGATGCCATCAACCTTCGAGCTTCCTGCATAAACCGTGACAGTACTCAGAGTGCCGACGACGTGGGCATTAGTGATAATTGTATCGGCCGTGATATAGAAGCCAGTCCCCGTGGAAATAGAGAAGCCAGGCTTTGGACGCTTCGGGTCGAGCTTGGCCAGGGTCGCCGAGATCTGCTGGTTAAAGTAGCTGTTGAAATTATTGCCCTTGATCTTCCTCAAGATGCGGATCATGGTGGCGCTACGGGTTTTGTTCTTGGCGTAGAAGGCAGTCAAGAACTCCTCGTAGACAGCGTTGGCGGTCCCACTCTGCTTGGTGAACCAGCGCATCAATCGGTCGTATGCTGCTGTCGCACGAGAGGCTTTGTTCTCGACGCAAAATTGCTCAGCGCGCTCTAAAACAGTCAAAGTCACAGGTCTATCAGCGATGATCTTGTTGATCTGTTTACTAAAGGCGGCCCAATGACTCACGTTCCTCTTCAGCTCGTTGAACTGAGTTTTCATCTGAGGCGAACTTAAGACCTCAACCGGGAAGTCATTGATTCTCTTAAGCGCTTTATTGAACTGCTCCTTGTTGCGATCTTCGGAGACGGCGAGGACCAAGTTGGTCAGCTCCGTTTCAACGACATCATCCCAGGCCCTCCTGAAGTTCGAGGACCCCAAGAGCTTTCGTAGCTCTGCTCCGGCGTTTTTGACCTCCGGGTTGTCGCTCGCGTCACATGTTTTCGCGAGGTCGGTGATGTTCTTACGGAGGTCGCGAAGCTCATTGAACTCAAGCTGCTTCGTTGTCTTCTGGGTCTCATTCCAACGCTCAACAAGTTTGTTGTAGTTTGTAAGCTCGGTTCCTGCCGCGAATTCAGTCGGCTTTGGATCGGGCCAGACCAAGGAGATCACTATTAGCAGGACTAATATCCCTGCGGCGACTCCACCCCAGTGAAGCGGGGTCAGTTGAGATTTCTTTGGCGTTGGGCGTTTGTCGCCGCGCCCTGTTTTTTTGTCTTTGCTGGTCCCTACACTTGAATCGGTCCGGCTTGTCAGCTTACTCCCTCGTCGCGTGCCGGTCTTCTTAACGGCTGAATCAACGCTCCGAGTCCGACCTGTTCCCTTGGCCTTGCTCTTCTTTGTCGTCGATTCAGTCGTGAGCTTCTTGACCTTTTTAGTCTTCGATTCGAGGGAGGACTTCTTGCCCGTCTTGCTCTTTGATTCTTTTGTGACCTTCTTTGCCTTCAAGGGCTCTTTTTTAGGAGCTTCAACGAGGACGACTTCCGCGAGTTCGTCCTCGTCGATGAGTTCGAAGACGCCTTTGCTCTGCTCGTCGGAATCCTCCGTCTTCATGAACCTCTTGAGATCTTCAAGGTCGTCGGACTGCTCGTCAGACTGCTCGGACAAGCTCTCTTCGGATGGCTCATCTGCGCCTTCGCAAGTGATGCCAGCGAGGGCTTCTTCTCCCCCTCGCGCTTTGAAATCGAGTTTGCGGGCGGCGCTGCCGAGCTTGTATATCTTTGCGAGCTTCTCCAAGAGTCTAAAATCGTGGTCTTCGGCGTCGACTCCGAGCACGACAGACGCGCAGAGGTAAAAGGCTTTGCACTCACTGGGGTCGGTGGGGCGACTCTTTAAGGGATTGCCATCCGCCGTTGCGATCTCGAAGAAGTCGATATTGAAGCGCCCTGCGAGCTTGCGAATGACGCGCTTGCGGTCTTTGCTGATGGCCGTCTTCTTAGAGCCGAGGGCTATAAGAGTTTTGAGTAGGCGCTTTGCAGTGTCGTTTGAGAGCTGCACTTCAACCATTGCGAAACCTCGGCAACATCTAAAAAAGGCGTGGGCCTAGTTATCTCTCGATTTGACCGATCTGATCAAGCCCCAACTCAATCCGGTCGTTTTCGAGGACTATCCTAAACCCTTGGCGAAGGCCTCGGGGTAATAGGCTCGGATGTCTTGGAGCAGCGCGCTCGGAGTGGGATAGCGCTCTTTCCTGGAGACAGCCATCATCTTCTTAATAATCTCTGCGGCTTTCGGAGAGAGTGATGATTCAGCCTTGTCGACGGTCTTTCCTCGGAGGGTATCCAGGAAGATCTCACGGGTTGTTTTTGAGGCGAGCAAGTCTTCCCCGGTCAACATCTCGTAGAGGGTCACCCCGAGGGCATAGATATCACTCATGATGTCGGGCTCGGCGCCAGAGATCGTCTCCGGAGCGATGAAGGCGATGGTTCCGAGGATCTCGCCCTCTTGAGTGAGCTGGACGTCACCTTTGCGTTTTGACAATCCGAAGTCGATAAGCCAGGCGTGGCCGACGTCGGTGATCATGATGTTTTCAGGTTTGATATCTCGGTGAATGACGCCGTGGTGGGCGAGGGCTTCCAGACCCCGGGCGATCTGTGCGATATAGCCAATCGCCACTTCTTCAGGGATGAACCCCGAGGTCTCGATGAGCTCGTTGAGGGGGGTGCCCACCACAAAATCCATGTCGATGTAGTTGATACCGCTGTCGACTCCAATGGCGTTATTCGTCACGAGGTTTGGGTGGGAGATCCCAGTGAGCACGCGTCCCTCTCGGCGAAAGCGGGAGAACCACTCTTCATCGTGGACGTGTTCGGGCTGGAGTAGCTTGATGGCGGATAACTCGCCATCCATGAGGTTCATGCCTTTGACGACGACGCCAATGCCACCCCGCCCCAATTCCTGGACAACTAAGTTCGATCCGAAGAGCCATCCGCCTTCGTCGGTCATCGACCGCAATCGGCAGGCGATTTGGAAGCTTTGGGCGGTGAGCTTGCGGGGTTCTGCGGGGGGGGCGGGGGTCTTCTTGCGGTGCTCCATGGACATGTGAGACTTTGAGAGCAGGCTCGCGTCGCGGAATGGCTTGAGTAAGACGTCGGTGGCCCCGGCTTGATAGGCGGGCATCAGCGGGCTGGTCTCGTTGACGGTGACGATCATGGGGGGCGCGGAGGCGACTCCGTAGAGCGCTTGGAGGCCGCGACATAGATCGGCGCCGGTCATAGGATTCTTAGGGTCAGCGGGTTCCTGCGCGGTGACGACCAGGGCTGGATCGAGTCCTTGATGAATGGCGAGAAGGGCTGAGATGGTGTCGGGGAAGAGCTTGACTTCAACGTCCAAGCTTGACTTCTCGAACATCTCTTTTAGCTTGCTTCGTAGGTCTTCGTCGGGCTCGGCGATAACAACCAATTGACTCATAAAATCCCTCATCCAACCTTAAGCAAGTTCCCGGGCAGCTGCAGCCACGATATCAGAGAGATGCTCTGGGTCCAAGCTTGCGCCCCCAACCAAGAGACCCTGATAACACGATAGCGCCATGATCTTGCCAGCATTACCGCGCTTTACGCTGCCCCCATAAAGCAATGGAAGAGCATCCCCGGCATTTATTCCGGATCGCTGGGAATCTGAAAAGAGGCGACGCAAAACACGCCTTATCGTCTCGGCGGCGTCGAGCAACTGTTCTTCGCTTGGAACAAGCCCGGTGCCGATGGCCCAAACGGGTTCATAGGCGAGGACGAAGGAATTCATCAGCTCTGGTCGGTCTAGGGCGCCGAGGGCATCTTGAATTTGCTGCCTCAAGACATGATCGGTGCGCATGCTCTTGCGTTGCTCAAGGGTCTCGCCGATGCAGAGAACGGGTGTGATCCCTGCTTCTAAGCAGCGGCGAACTTTTTCCTCGGTGATTGGTCCGTTTTCGTTTTGGTCCTGGCGTCGCTCCGAGTGCCCAATGAGGGCATATTTCCCGCCGACAGCGCGGATCATTCCTGCGGTGACTTCGCCGGTGTGGGCCCCTTCATTCCACGCGGACACGCTTTGGGCGCCGTATTCAAAGGGGCTGGGGCCTTGGGCGTTGTAGGCGGCGAGGGCTGGAATCGACAGGAAGCTTGGGAAAAGGACGATGTCGCCGTCAAACTTGCCATGGGCGGTGGGAGAGAGGTGTCGCTGGAGCCCCTCGATAAAGGCGTTGGTTTCACCGAGGGTCTTAAAGCTCTTCCAGTTGCCCATCACGTAGCGCTTCGAGCAGCGGGCGTGATGCTTGACCGCGTCGAGGCGGCTTTGCTTCGAGGGGCCGCCTCGGTGGCTCTGCCCCGCGTAGGCTGGGCGTGATGCTTGGTAGGACGAACCTTGTCCCATATCTATCCTTCTATAACTTCGAAGAACGGTGGCGCTCAATGGAAGCGAGTTTGAAAGGGTGAGGGCGGGAAGACGAAACTTGACAATTTCGGTCCTCGCTAAATCTCAGGACTTGCCATAATATTCGAATGTCTCACGGTAAAAAAGCCACAGTAGGAAAAGGTCCGTGACTTCGAAGGAAACTGGACCAGCCGATAGCTATAACACGCAGAAGGCTGCCGAGCACCTTGGTGTCAGCCGGAACACGCTGCTCCGTTGGTTTCGCGAAGGGCGAGTGAGTGAGCCCGAACGTGATTTCCGCGGTTGGCGGCGTTTCACCCTCGACGATCTTGAGCGCATTCAGCGTGAGTTGGAGCAAGGAATCTTGCCCAGCGCACCCCCAAGCCACCGACCGAATCCTCCTCGCCAAGCAGATCCTGTAAAAGTAAAGGCCTTGCCATCCGCGACATCTGCGGGAGCATCGAGGACGGCCTTCTTGCGCCAGGTTCACCTGTTCTCAAGCCTCACTGATAGCGATTTAGTGGCTCTGGATGCGGTCGCGGAGTTCCGGGGTTATCCCAGAGGAGCGATCTTGTTTCATGAGGGTCAGCCGGTGTTGGGGCTGCATGTTTTGCTGAAGGGGCGAATCAAGTTGACCAAGCTGAGTCCGGAGGGGCGCGAGCAGATTCTTGAAATTGTTGAGCCTGTTTCGACTTTTGCGGAGACGCCGTTGTTCGACAAGGAAGGACGCTATCCAACTCTGGGACGGGCGAGCGTGGTTTCGTCGATCCTAACCATTCCTAAGGAGTCGATGCAGCGGCTGATGCGAAGTCGACCGGGGCTCTCTCAGGCATTTCTAGGGGCCTTCGCCGAGCGCATGAAAGAGCTCATGAAGAAGGTTGAAGAGGCGACGTTCTTGACGGTGGATGAGAGGTTGGCCCGCTACATTCTTAAGCAATCGACTGAGAATATTATTGAGAACTTAAACCTGGCGGAAATCGCGGCGATCATTGGCGCGGCCCGGGAGAGCGTGTCTCGCGCCCTTGGACGCTTGAATAAGGCGGAGATCGTGTCGATCAGTAAGGGCCGGCTTCTGCTCTTAGATGAAGGCAAGCTGGCGCAAATCGCGTGAATTCTTGGCGGGGTTCTGCCGGTTGAGGGATTTATCAGTATCATAGGTCCGATCAACGGTCATGCGCGATGCCGATGTGCCCTCTCTATGGTTATAAATTCATGAATAAAGTGTCCCGATTCCTTCCTCTCATTGCTCTCGCTGTGCTTCTCGCCAGCGGATGCAGAGGAGTACCCCAACTCCAGACTCCTTCCGGCGATAAGGCTGCTTACCAGCAGATTGCGGATGTCCTCCCAGAGTTGTCTCTGGGGGTCGCGGAGCCTCCTGGTGTCATTAACATGTCCCGCAGTAAAAGGATTCCAAAAGCGAAGCCGATCAATCCTTTGGATTTTAAGGTGACCGAGGACTTCTTCACCATGCGGACGAACACGTTGGTGCCCCGGCTCTACAAGGTGCCTTACGAGGCCATTGACGACATTGACTTTGTCTATCAGAACTTCCCCAACCTCCTTTATTGCTTTGTCTTTCCCTTTGTTCAGGGGTGGAGAACGCGGCTCATCATTGATACGACCTTTGTTCCTCAGCTTAAAGAAGACTTGATCTCAGACATTCAAATTCTTAAGTCGATCACAAAGGACATCGGCTTACCCCAGCCTTATTACTATGCCGAAGAGCTGGAGCGTCGCTTAGTCGAGTCGAAGTCTGAATGGGGCGCAAATCGTGTCGAAGTGGTGATCACCCAATCTCGTTTCTGCCCTCCTTTTATTCCGTATGCCGGGTCGAACAGGCGGGTCGCTGAACTTTTCCTGTGGGCGCGGGAGCAAGTTCTTAATAAAGAAGAGAAGAAGGAGGGTGAGTAGACCTTCCTGAAAGGTCATTCGCCCTCAATTGAATGGAATCTCTGTGAAATCACTGCTTGTCGTCGCCGACTACGTCTCCGTCAATCCCGATGGCACCTTTGGGATGCTTCGTGG
The DNA here is from genome assembly GCA_029210225.1 of Planctomycetota bacterium. Classification (GTDB taxonomy): domain Bacteria; phylum Planctomycetota; class J058; order J058; family JARGOJ01; genus JARGOJ01. The sequence continues at coordinate 2,705 of JARGOJ010000024.1, read as the reverse complement.
CGGGCTCTCTCGTCTTCAGCTCCCCCAGGTTCCTGGGGTGCTTAGCCTCGGTTTTCTCATTCGGATTACGGGTGAATTTGGCGAAGAAGGCCCCCATGACTTTCGCTTGATGGTCGTCGATTACGATGGCAAGAACATCGCCAAAGCCGAGGGCACAGTTCATATTCAGCCAGAGCAACGGGTGATTAATATGGGCATCAACATGCCCTTGAATATCACGAAGGCTGGGCGAATTAGCGCTCGTTTAATTCTCGATAAACAACTCGCCGCCGACTGGCCTTTGGAGATCGTTGTCCCAGAGCCTCAGAAACCTGATTTACCAGCATGACAACCGCGCCTCAGAGCTTTCACCAAGCCCTCAAACATTCTCAATCCATCGTCGCGATGATCCACATTGGGGCCCTCCCCGGTACTCCTCGCTCCCAATTCTCCCCCCAGCAGATCCTCGATAAAGCCCTCTCCGAGGCCGAAATCTATAAGCGCGCTGGGGTCGACGTATTGGCCATTGAAAATATGCACGACCGGCCCTATCTAAAAGAGAGCGTCGGCCCTGAAATCACAGCCTTAATGACGTTCTTGGGACGGGAGATAAAGCGGCATAGCCAATTGCCTTGCGGTGTGCAGATCTTAGCGGGAGCCAATAAAGAAGCCCTGGCGGTGGCGCTGGCGGCCGACCTCGACTTTGTCAGAGCCGAGGGCTTTGTCTTTGCTCATGTGGCTGACGAAGGATTGATTCAAGCGCAGGCTGCGGACTTATTGCGCTATCGCAAGATGATTGGGGCCGACAGCATTCCCATCTTTACAGATATCAAAAAGAAGCACAGCGCTCACGCTATCACGGCGGACGTGAGCTTAATTGAGACGGCACACGCCGCTGAGTTCTTCCTCTCCGATGGCTTGATTATTACTGGCGCGGCCACGGGCAAGGCGGCCAGTATCAATGATGTTCGGAGCGTCCGAGAACATTCAGAGCTGCCAGTGATCGTGGGCTCTGGAGTTGATATTGAGAACGTCGAAGCCTTCTTGTCTGAGGCGGACGCATTGATCGTCGGTTCTCATTTCAAAGAGGATGGCCACTGGGCGAAGCCGGTCGATGCATCGCGGGTCAACCGCTTTATGGACAAGGTTCGGCAATTCCGTAAATAGCTCGGCAACTAGTCCTCTGGCATCCTTAAATCTTTGGGTTCTGACAGCTCATTCGCCCATGAGCATCGTCCCGGCTCAGTCATTGAGCCCGCTCAATTCCTTGCGCCCTGGTCCGTCATCACGGTCCTTGCTCATGAACAAATGCCCTCGCCAGAGACCCTAACGATTTAAGTGTGCCAGAGCACTAGGACTCTATTGAGAATTGACAGGTCTCCAATCACGGATGACCGATAAGGTAAGCACTGGTGAAGAGTGTTTGTCGGGAGCTTGTCAATGATCTCTCCTCAACAATAGAAGACTGCTCCAAGTGAGCTGCTGGCCGCTCGGCTTCAGTATCCCCAACTCTTAATCTTGGACCAGCCATCCTGCTCCTATCGGTTTATTCGACCCAGACCATGAGCGGGAATTCTAATTCAATGGATCGTCGCTTTGCTGAGGACGAGAGCTCAAGAAAAAAGTCTGAAGTTCGACACTGAATTAAACCGACATAGGTGAGGACAGGGGAATTTAAGTTTGCGAAGAACACTCTCTGAAACTCTCTCTACACGGGCTGCACCGGCATTTCTAATTATTTTGACGATGGTCAGTTGCAAAACAACGCCCACGCCAAAGAAGAAAGGTCGGGACAAACCCCTCGTGATCAAGCCCGTCGTGAAGAAGCCGGTCAAGACCCCAGCCATGATCAAGCCGCTCATGGTTAAGGAGTTCAGTCCGTCGATGAGTCGAATTGCCTTTCATCTCTTTCATCGTGAGGAAGAAACAAGCAAAGAGGACGCCTTCAACGACATTCGCAAGCGCTGCGACACAATACTCAAAGCCGCACAGCGCCTCGAAGGCTTGCCAGCTCTGAAAGCGAACGACACTCCTCTCTTTCGAGCCGAGGCCAAAGGCCTGCTCCGTCAGGTCAAAGCGCTCAAAGACGCGGCCTTTAATCAAAATCAAGAACAAACGGTTCACTGGTACTGGCACGTCCAGGAAAGCTGTAACAACTGTCACAGTCAATTTCGAGGATATTAGCCGCTATGAATAAGTCCCATTCCAGGAGAGAATCATGACGCTCAAAACTGTCGGCGCGAAGCTATGGCTATGTTTGCCGCTTATCCTCGTCGCCTGCAATAGCACGCCACCCCCGAAGTCCGGCAAAGGGACGCTCTACGGCACCGTGGTCGCCGTTCCTCGGGAGGGCGTCACCCCCGGCAAAAAAGGCGGCGGCCCCTACAAAGACCCTCGCTTTCGGGACGTCGAATTCGTTGACTATCGCCGCCCTGGCTTTGTCGTCGTTTACCTCGATACGGCTCCCGCACAAGCTGGTGAAGTCACGATCACAATTAAAGAGTCGAATGGGCAAGTTCGCCTGACACCCTCGAATTCTGCCGTGGGGCTTGGCAACAAAATCGTCGTGAGCAACGAGACCAGCTCCAATCAAGTGGTCTCCTGCCCAAAGGCCGAGTTCTTACAAAGTGTTGAAGCTGGGAAAACCCTCTCTATTGATGTGAAGGAGGCTGGGGCTGTAACAGTGTTTACCTTGGGCGACGACGAGAGCAAATCGACCGTCTTTG
>JARGOJ010000023.1 GCA_029210225.1 Planctomycetota bacterium | reverse complement strand
CGAATGCGCGCGACTTCCACAGGCAGCTCCTGACCCGATTGCAGTCGCTCAACGGTGACTCCATGGAGCCTCAAGCGCCGTGCGACACGGGTCAGATGATCGGGAAACACGTAGGCATAGGGACGCTTGGCGCTTTTCGTCGCCTTAAACTGTCCCCAAAAAGTCACCTCGTAGTCGTTGTGAAGCTTCTTCTCCCCCGATTGATAACCTTTCAGAACAACTTTTTTCTTAAAGGGGGCCACAGCAGCAGAAAGCGGAACTGCCCCCCCACCACTCACAATAGCCCTACGGGCTGTTTGGGTTACTGTCCGCACTTTGTCGGCGTTGGCGCTGAAGTAGTTTAAACACTCCCCAATGAAGGCCTTTGACGCACGTATACGAGTCTTATAGCTCACATAAGAATAGGCCTCGGAGAGAATGGCGATGCGGCCTCGCAGCCCGACATACTCAGTACTGTATCGGCCCTCGTAGCCGAAGGTCGTCCATCGGTCATGCTGCTTATTGAAATTGCCATAGTAGAACGTGAACAGACCCTGTTTCTCCAAGGTCTTAGTCACCGACGGGAGAACTTGTCCCCGCAAAAAATCTCGAATGATCTTTGGCGAGGCGGGATTATGTGGCACATCATAGGTCAATTGATACCTGTGTTTGGAGCCATTCGTTGTGTGGGTGTCGATAAAAATATGGGGATCCCACTCGTTTATCAATCGCACTAATGACCGTGTTTCTGGCGCATCTAACTTCAGAAAGTCCCGATTTAAGTCAAGGCCCTGAGCGTTCTGACGCCAACCCATTCCAGCCTTCGGTCCAATTTGTCCAGGGCGGTGATTCACGCCGGGTCCGATTCTTTCATTCGCGTCCGCGTTGTAATTGGGGACGAAGACGAAAATCATGGACTTTAACCAAGGATGCAGGGAGTTCTCCGCCAACTCGCGCAGTAAAACCAAGAGCGCCTCTTTCCCCGCGACTTCCCCGCCGTGAATATTACCAACAAGTAACACCACGAGCCGTTTATCAGAGGCCGTCGGGGCCTTTCCCTGAAGCGGTGGTTTGGCGACGACCGCCGCAGCCAGGGGGCGTCCTTCTATCGTCTTACCGAAATCCACACGATCAATATGACGATGATGGGCCCAATGATCGATATCCGCCAAGACCTCAGAGTGACTCGCCGTCTTCTCGTAGTGACTGGCCTCCGCAGCGGTCAGAGGCCAGCGATTTTGGGCTCTAGCCTCCGGGCTAAGTAAAAATAGACTACAGACGGCGGTGATCGTATAGATAATGCGTCGCATCGAGACTCCCACTCTTATGAATGACGATTGACGAGAGGTCTATATTATCTCTGTTTCTGAGAGATCTCACAAGAAGGGTGCAGAGGACCGAGGCAATTATCCGAAAATAGAAAGCGAGCCCTTAACTCAAGCAAAGAGAGACACTCTCATGACTATGAAGCCAAAGTCCCTGCAAGAATGGCAAACAGATTTGCACCAGACCGCCCGGGAAAAAGGCTGGCATAACGACGAAAACACAGTCTGGAAAATGCTTGGGAACATTCACGCCGAGGTCAGCGAAGCTTGGGAAGAAGCGCGACGCCCTGACTTTGACGTCAACGCTATTCGCTATCGTGAAAAAGATGGCAAGCCCGAGGGTTTCTCCACGGAGTTGGCAGACATTGTCATCCGTTGCTTTGATACGGCTGGAGCCTTAGGCATTAACCTGGAAGAAGTGATTGCCCTCAAAGCGGAGTTCAATAAGTCCCGCCCGTTTCGCCATGGAAACAAGCGCGCATAAGCTAATTCGCTTTTAGTCGTTTACTCGTCTCCACATGCTTCAACACGAACTCTGCGTGTTTGATGGCGTTCTTAACGGACGGGCCGCCTGGGGTCCGGGAATTCAAGAAAGCCTGGTTCTTTCTTAGAGGCTCCCAAAATTCAAGGCACTCTCTGTAACGGCCCGATTTATACGCAGATATTCCGGCGATGAAATGTGCCGAGCCTCGACTCTTAGCAAGGAACTTCTCCGCCTGCTCTATCGAGCGTTTGTAGGCTCCGACGTTGAGGAAACGCTCCGCCATCCGCAGCGTTTCCATTTCCGGACTCTGGGTTGCAGCCAGGAGGCTCAGAGCCTGATCCTTCCCCAAAGCGCCACTCTGTAAAAGGTGATCAATCGCCACGGGGCTCTTCTCTTTAAACACCGCCCTCGCCAAGTTTCCGATTTCCTCATTCGACAACACACAGAGCGCCGATTCCCAAAAAGTCCTAAAGGTTCTCGAACTGACGTTCTCAACAGCTCGAAAAGTCTTTCGTGCTTTATCGGATTGATTAAGACGTGACTGAGTTAATCCCAATAAGAAGTGTGCCTCAACCCACTGCTCTGAGCCGCGCTGCCAACCTCCCAAATCAATCTTCTTTCTTAGGAGCGCGTCCGTCTTTTTATATCGACCAAGAAAGAACAAATATCCAGCTTGACCAAGGACGTCTTGAGGATCTCTAGGCAGGACAGTAAAGAGCTTGGCATTCGCCTCTACGTTCAAAGAGCGTATCTCAATAAGCGAATGCCCGGGCCGAGCCCCAACAGTCGTCTTTTTGTCACCGTTGTAACCAATAAAGAAACGCCCAATCCCAGAGTTGAAACGCCATTTGGTCGCCTTTTCAATCCTTGATACTTCGCCCCCAAGGTCCAATCGGCATATCAGAGATCGGTCTTCTGAATTGTAAAGACCGTCGAAGAGAATGTCCTGGTCTCCCGAGAAGGCTTTCAATCGACCACGCGTTCCGTAGGGACTGTCTCCCAATTGAGAGAAGAAACGAATCGTTCTTTGCAAAGTATAGAGGTCACCTCCTCCCCGCTTGTCAATACGAACATGCAAGAGACTATTGACCGAATTTTTGACCTCTAAACCAAAGTTGATCCGTTCACCAAATTGGAGGAAAGGCACTCTCATTAATGAACGAAAACGAATAGGACCACCACGGTTATTGATCGGCAAGGTCAGCAGTGGTCCAGCCCGTTTTTGTACACGAATTGAAAAGCCATCCTTAGTCCATTTGAAAAACCACGGCTTTCTAATTGAAAATGGCAACTCTCCGCTTTCCAATCTAGCCTTGTCAATACGAATGACCTTGGTCATCCCAGCAACGGCCGCGACCCGTTGCTTCGTTTTACGAAATCGCGAATCTTGCTCGGTATTCATTTGAATGAAATTGGGGATGTTTTCAATGATCCGCAAAGCCTCGGAATAGTCATCAAGGCGACAGGCATACTCGACTGCTTCCATGACTAAATCGAAGCTCTGCCGAGGAGCAACGCTCCAAGCTTTTAAGCAATGCTGCTTGGCCAATTCGAAATTTTCTTCTTGAGCCCAGGACATCGCCAAATATTTTTGAGTATTCACCCATTGCATCACTGTCAATTCGTTCGAACGACGATATCTCTCGATGACCAATCTCGCAGCGGCCGGCTTACGGAGGTCTAAGAGATTGAGGACGACTTCAATGACATCCTCTTCAATCTTCACTTTGTTCACGTTCTCTTGACTCAAAATGGCTTCTTCAGTGTCCTTCAGCTCCTCATCTTTAAGTCCATAAATATTATGTTTATGTTTATAAGTACCGAAGAAGAGTTCGCCGTCTCCATCACCATCGACGTCGTGAATTGAAAATCGATAATGTACATTGGCGCCACGCGGAGCCTTGGCCAACAGCGTGGGCAGGTTCTGGAAATCTGGACCAGGAACAAAGTGAAATGTTGCGTCTTTTTCTTCTCCAAGCTCTAAGAACACATGGCTTCCAGGAAACTTGGGAGCGAAGGATCCTAGGAACATTGCGGCTGATAAGCGTGTTTTATCCCGCTGTTCAAATGGAGTCGACGCCACTAATTCCAATTCATAGTCGCCGACCTCATCTTTGTATCTCAATCGCCAAACACCATTCGGCTTTTCAGGAGACAAATTCTCCTGAAAAATCCTTTTAATATCGAACTCTCGCCGACGATAGACCGAGAGAATAACCTCGTCTCTATTCAGGAGCTCACTCCGGCGAACATCCGCGCTCACCACGATCCCTAAAGTGCGCCGAAAGGGCGGAGAATAACCAGCGGCGTTGTTCGCGAGCTTAAAAACCAGAACACAAAAATGATTCCACTCTCCAAGACCCAGCACAATCTCTTGAACACCATCTCCGTCTAAATCCGCTAGGTCAATGCAGTAAAGTACAGATCCCACCACCTCCTTTAAGAGCAATTCACGGCGCTGTGGAGTGTGAACATTGAGCCGGACACGGACAAAAGTGCGGTCCTTACTCTTCGCTCCAAACGGGCAATCAACAATGAGATCCAGCTCACCTGTTCCGTCAAAGTCACCCATTCGACGGAGTCGGTAGAGGGGTCGTAGAAGGACCACTGGCCAATTCAATCTCTTAGCAGTCTTGCCATCCCATTCCCAGAATGCGATTCGATTGCCCCGCGAATCCGAGTACTGGATTCCCCAAATTGAACGACTGCCTTGTTGCCACTGCGCCTGACGAACGAAGACCCCCGGTAAGTCGAAGACCGGGCCCGGTTTCAACTCCAGTTTGTGATTTCGCCAATGCCCAAAGTAAAATTGAAGTCTCGATGGCCCAGTCTCCTCGCGAAACAACGGGGCCTGGCCAGGCAAATTGGCGATCAACGTCATTCCACTCGCTCGGGTCGATCCCTGCACTCTGCCAAAACGACTGGCGATTTGTTTCAACCAAAGCAGCTTCTCATCCGACATCTCAAGCGAGAGGCGTTTGTCGACCTTCCGAAGCCGCTCAATCTCTTTGACATATGAAAGTGTTTTCGAAGTCTGTTGGCGCCAAAGAGCAATTCGAGCGCGACCGTAGTAGGCTCGTCCCTTAAGATATATGGAGGGCTGTTTAACAATTCTCGCGAAGAGCTCGTCAGCAATGACAAAGCGCTCTTCTTCCAAAATCAATTCCGCCGCATCGAGAAGTGCCTCGTTTCCGTAGGCGCTTTGCGGACTGACTTGATAGGCTCTCGTCCGAGCAAATTCAGCCTTTTTCTTCTCACCGCGCTTTTCAAATATGTGAGCAAGAGTGCATTGGCGATGCGCTTCAATCTCCGCCCACAGCGGACTCAACATGAACGATTGAATGTCCGAATTCTTTAGATTTGGAACGTCTCCTCGCTCTTTCTCATACCCTTGCGTCGCCTCTTTCCACTCAGTCTCGAATACTTCTACCGCTTGGGCCTTAAGACTGACTTCTTTCAATTCTTTTGCCAGCTCAGCCAATTCACTCTCATAAGAGCCCAAGATAGACTTTCCTTGCTGCGTTTGGATATCGGCATCGAGGACCGACAGGCGTTCATCCCAGGTTTCAAAGAGTGCGCGTGGAGCCTCTCGAAGTGCTGCAAATGACTGTTCGAGCGCCTTGTCGAGCCGTGATTGAATTCGGGTTGCTTTCTGCGCTTCGCGATACTGTCGAAACCCAAGCAACCCGAGCAACAAACAGCTTGTAAGGAGCACTGTTATGGCAATTTGGATCTTTGTTGAATGTCGCTTCCGCCAACGCCGAAAACGCTCTGAGAGTGACGGAGGACGAGCCAGGATAGCCTCGTCGGCGAGAAAGCGTTGAAGGTCTTCGGCCAGCCCCAAGGCTGTGGAATAGCGCTGGGCAGGATCCTTCTCCAAGCACTTTAGACAAATTGTCTCGAGGTCGGTGCTCAAATCAGGACGACTCTTCTTCGGCGTTTCTGGCTCATTGAGCATCACCGCTTTGAGTGTGTTCGTGACCGTCGACCCCTGAAACGGGGGCTTCTTTGTCAACAACTGATAGAGGGTCGCGCCAAGAGAGTAAACATCACTGCGCCGGTCGACGAGTTCGAGATCGCCATCGGCTTGCTCAGGCGACATGAATTCGGGTGTCCCAATCGCTTGCCCAGAGATTGTCAGTCCTTCCCGCCCATCGCTGATATCTTTCGCCAGTCCAAAATCGGTGAGGAGAGGTTCGCCGTCGGATTGGCGCACGAGGACATTCGCAGGTTTCACATCTCTATGCAAAATCGCGTGACTGTGAGCGTATGAGAGAGCTTTTGCGAGCTTTGCTATCAAGGCTGCGCAGTCTTTTTCGGTGAGCGCGTCGCCGTCGACGACCATGTCCTTGAGCGTCGGCCCCTCAATGTAATCCATGACGAGATAGTGAAATCCCTGGTCCTCGCCTATATGGTGAATTCTCACGATGTTCGGATGATTCAGCCGCGCAGTGGTTTCTGCCTCTAACATGAACCGTTCTAGCGCTTCGCTTCCCGCAAGTTGCCCGGCGAGCAAGGTCTTCAAGGCAAATTTCGTCTTCAACGAGACGCTTTGGACAAGATAAACGGCCCCCATGCCGCCCTGGGCGATTTCCTCCAAAATCTCATAGTCCCCGAGGCGACGAATCTCGTTCAAACCAATGGATCGACTCGCCCCAACCCCGAAGGAGGATGACGGCAAGCGGCTGATCCTAGATGCAGAACTCGGTTCATCGGCGACCGTAGCAGGCGACGCTCTAAACGGAGGGTTTGGGCTTGGGGAGATGCTTGAGACAGAGCGGCGGACAAACTGAGCGTCCGTCAGTGAAATCTGTCCCTGGGTGACGAGATATTCGCAGATATCGAGGTGAGGGTACGGCTTCACGGCCTGATAGGCGATATGAATGACCTCCTGGGAGCACTTTCCCAGGCGAATGAGCTCTCGCCCTTGAACTTCATTCTGATCAACCACGTAAACCTCTATAAAATCGACGATAGGTCTCGGGATTCGAAGGCATGGCCGCCTCTTTTAGCTTTTCAAATATCAGAGTCCAAAGCGACGACAAAGTTGAGAGAGCGCGAGAGCATGGCTCGCGGAGATCACCTCACCTCGCTCTAAAATCCCTGGAATGTCCTTCAAAGGAACCAGCACCGTCACGATTTCCTCGGTGTCTTCCTGCTCAGATGCTTGGACATATCGTGCATTGGTCGCAATGAAAAGAAAGGTGGTGTTGGTGTGAGTTGCGGGGTTCGCGGAGCACTCCCCGAGAGATTCCCAGTTTTCAGCTTCGTAACCTGTTTCTTCAAGGCTCTCACGAATCGCGGCCTGCAATGGAGTCTCACCGGGGTCGACGCATCCACCCGGCAACTCATAATGCGTTTTGCCGAGGCCGTGGCGATAAATCCGGACGAGCACCGCCTCCTGATTTTTGGTGAGGAGCAGAGCGTTGACCCAGTCGCTGTATTCAAGGACGTAGTAATCGAGCATCTCCGCGCCGTTGGCGAGCCGGACATGTTCTTTGCGTGCGGTTAACCACTTTGATTGGTAGAGGTACTCGCTTTTTACGACGGTCCAAGGCTTCGGATCGTTATCTGGAAAAGAATCTTTTGGCATTTGTCATGCACTCGTTTGACACATAGGTAAAATGCGCCGCGATTGTCATTGCTGAGATTTCGTTAGTCGCTGGGAGAACTCACCATGAGTGTTACTTTAGAAGGTCGCATGCGCGGCGCGGGACGCCGTATTGGTATCGTATGCGGACGTTTCAATGAACTTATCACAAAACAGCTCCTCGCGGGCTGTGAACACGAACTTGAGCGCCACGACGTGGTCAACAAGGACATCATTGTCACATGGGTGCCCGGTGCTTTTGAGGTTCCACTGATCGCCACTCGCATGGCTCGGAGCGGACGTTTCGACGCTGTCATTTGCCTCGGCACTGTGATTCGAGGAGCCACACCTCACTTCGACTATGTCGCAGGAGAGGCCGCCAAAGGAATCGCTGCGGCGTCGCGAGATGCTGACTTGCCTGTCATTTTTGGCATCTTGACCACCGACACGATCGAACAGGCTCTTGAGCGAGCAGGAACGAAAGCTGGCAACAAAGGCCGAGACGCGGCATGGGCTGCGCTTGAGATGATTGACTTGATCGAGCAAGTGGAAAGAGTGTGTCACGATGGCGACCAGTCATGATCATACTTTAGCTCGCGAAGCGACTTTGCGAATGCTCTATCAGATCGACCTTCGAAAGGTCGTCGATCCCGAGGAGATACAAAAGCTCGTCGAACATTGCCTTGAAGAGGCAGATATGAAATCGGCGACGTCACCAAAAGTCGTCGGGCGCTATATGCGAAAGCTGGCCTTTGGGGTCCTCGCAGCGCGGACTGAAGTTGATACGCTCATCAAAAAAGTTGCCCAAAACTGGGATATCAAGCGTATGGCGATCATCGACAGAAATGTCATCCGGATCGGCGCTTACGAAATTTTAAAGAACCCAGATATTCCTCGTGCCGTCGCAATAAATGAGGCCATTGAGTTAGCCCGCAAATATTCGACTGAGGAATCGGGAACATTCGTCAACGGCATCCTCGATCAAATGCGCTAAGACCCAATCGGAGAACGTTGACTTGTCAGAGACAAGTAGGAGATAGGGAACGTGGACTGGCTACAACTTGCAGAAATTTCGACGAGCCAATGGGCCACCTTTGGAGGCCTCGGAGTCGGTGCAGTTGTTGTCGCCGCCGTCGTCATGAAGTCTCGGGGAACGAAAAAGAAGCCGCTCGACTTCAGTGATCCTCAAGCGCGTCTTCGCCATGCCCTGACCAGCGGAAAGACGAGCTTTTGGAATCGATTAAGCGCAACCCTATCCAAGAACATCAGCGAAGAAGCTCTTGGTGCGCTGGAGCAAATCTTAGTCGAAGCAGACATCGGCTATGAAACGTCGAACCAACTTGTCCAAGACATGAAGAAAGCCTTCAAAGCTGGTAAATTCACAAAGCACGATGAGCTGATGGTCTACCTCAAGGCCGAGCTTAAGAAACGCCTCGGCGGCGACGCTCCCAAACTCATCAAAGCAAAGAAGGGCCCCACCGTCATATTAGTCGTTGGGGTCAACGGCGTTGGAAAGACGACTTCGATTTCTAAACTGGCGAAGTTCCTCGCTGAGCAGGGCGGCAAGGTCATCCTCTCCGCGAGCGATACATTCCGTGCGGCCGCTGTCGATCAACTCGCTAAATGGGCGGAGCGCCTCGACCTGGAGATTGTTCGGGGGCAGACTGGCCAGAAACCGGACGCGGTCGCCTTTGATGCGGCGACTAAAGCTGTGGCCAAGGGCTTCGACTATCTCATTGTCGACACCGCCGGCCGTCTTCACACCCAGAAGAATCTTATGAAGGAACTCGCAAAAATCTCCCGAAGTATCAGCAAGGTCATCGACGGCGCGCCTCATGAAACAATTCTCGTGATCGACGCCAACACCGGCCAAAATGCTGTGACACAGACCGAGAAGTTTAGCGAAGCGGCCGAGGTCACAGGAATCTTTTTGACCAAGCTCGACGGCACACCTAAGGGCGGAATTGTCGTTAGGATCAAGGAAGAGCTCTCCGTTCCTGTTAAATTTGTAGGTTTGGGAGAGAAACCAGAAGACATCGCGCCGTTCGACGCCGATACCTTCGTGGACGCTCTGTTTGCCTAAACTTGCCGGAGACTTACCACCATGCTTCGTCGCTCAATGATCGTCGTGTTCTTGGCCTTACTAGGCGCGTTTAGTGCCTGTCAATCAGCGGACAAAACACCCTTTGTCCGCTTCCCAAAACACAAACCTTCGACGATCAAACCACTGCGGACTGAGACCTTGGAGAACGGCGTGGTGGTCGAGGACCTCAAGCTCGGTGAAGGTTTGTCGCTTAAGAACAATGACGATGTCACCATGCACTTTTCCGGCTGGTTCAAAGATGACCTCACAAAGTTCGATTCGTCTATCGATCGCGGAGTCTATCTGCAGTATCTCCATGGTGTTCACAAAATCAATGAAGGCTGGGACGCGGGCGTTTTGGGGATGAGAGTCGGAGGAAAACGACGCCTGATCATCCCCTGCGATCTCGGCTACGGCCAAGAAGGACGCGGTCCAGTCCCTGGTGGCAAAGATTTGATCTACGAAATCGACCTGCTGCAAATCAAGCGCAAGTAAATCACTCGGCGAGAGCGTCCAGGAAGATCTTGTGGAGATCACTCACCCCGTTGATTTCTGGGTGAAAGCTGGCGGCGTATATTTTTCCTTGCCTGACAAAGACCGGGACATCGTTGTGGCTTGCGAGAACCTCGACTTCAGGACCAATTTCGCAGAGCCTCGGCGCACGGATGAAGACCATCTCAAGCGGCCGGCCGTCCGCCCATTGACCGACTTCCTCAAAGGACTCTTTTTGCCGGCCGTAGGCGTTCCGCTCGACTTTGGCATCGAGAAAGCCGAGGGATTTTTGGGCGGGTGCGGTCACTTCTCGAGCGAGGAGGATCATCCCCGCACAAGTGCCAAAAAAGGCGCCGCCGTTGTCCTTGAAGCGTTGAAACTCAGGCCACCAGTCTGGGAAATACTGCATGAGCTTAAGCAAGGTCGTACTTTCACCACCTGGGATCACTAAGCCGGCTAAGGGCTCTAGCTGCGAGGGCTTCCGCACGAGGGAAACTCTCGCCCCGAGTTGTTCAAGTATTATTTTATGGGCGTCGAAATCGCCCTGAAGCGCAAGGACCCCAATATGAGGTCCTCGCGAAGCATCTGAGGACATAGATCACTCAAAGGAAGGCGGGTTGGTGAATCAAACTCCGCGAGTTATCAAACTCCACGAGTTTGGAGAAGCTCGTCGGGAGACATAGACGCTACGTTGATGCCACGCATTGGCTCGCCAATATCTTCGGAGACCTTGAGGAGTACCTCAGGATCTTTGAAGTGAGTTGCGGCTTGAACGATAGCGCGGGCGTGACGTGGAGGATCTTCACTAAGGAAGATGCCAGAGCCGACAAAGATCGCTTCGGCGCCAAGTTGCATAACGAGCGAGGCGTCTGCGGGAGTTGCGATTCCGCCTGCTGAGAAGTTTGGCACAGGGAGCTTGCCATTTTTGGCGACCCAGCAGACTAAGTCGTAAGGCGCGCCAAGTTCTTTAGCGTGAGTCATAAGCTCGTCCTCACGAAGAAGCGTGAGTGTCCGAATGCCTGAAGTGATAGCGCGGATGTGGCGAACGGCCTCGACGATGTCGCCACTGCCAGCTTCGCCTTTAGTGCGAATCATACAAGCGCCTTCACCGATACGGCGGAGGGCTTCCCCGAGGTTGCGTGCGCCGCAGACAAAGGGAACTTTGAAAGCGAACTTATCAATGTGATAGCGGTCATCGGCGGGGGTGAGAACTTCACTCTCATCGATGTAGTCGACTCCGAGGGACTCAAGGATTTGAGCTTCAGCGAAGTGGCCGATGCGAGCCTTGGCCATAACTGGGATGCTGACTTCCGCCATGATCTCTTTAATGAGTCCTGGGTTTGTCATGCGAGCGACGCCGCCGTGTTTGCGGATCTCAGCGGGAATTCGTTCGAGGGCCATCACGGCGACAGCGCCAGCTTCAGCGGCGATTTTTGCTTGCTCAACGTTGGTCACATCCATGATGACCCCGCCCTTAAGCATTTCGGCGAGGCCGGTTTTGACGCGCAAAGTACCTTGTTCCATAGTTCACTCTTTTCCGTAACTCAACTGGGCATGGCGACCAGGTTGGACCTGTCTCTTGTTTTTATTAAAGTTCCCTGACTCTAACTCGCGCCCGGTGTGATCGATGTTGCTGTGAGCCTGACCCTCTATCGGGACGGTCAATCGACCCACAGCGGGAAGGTTACCATGGTTCCTTAAAGCTTCAAGAAGCAAAGCGACGGAAGCGTCAGCCGGTGACCTGGACCTGGAAGATCTCTCCGCTTCGCGGGTTCACCGCTGAGAGCAGCCCAGTTCGTTCGTAACTTGTGTCGACCATGATGATGCCGTTCGTCTGAAGAACCGGCCTCAAGCTGCGAAAAATTTGAGTTGAAGTGTGTCCAACCACAACTTTTTTTGGATATTCGACGGCGCCAAAGAAGTCGCGATGTCCTAACAATAAATCGTGGGCGCGCTGTCGATCTAGACTCTTAATCGAGGGGTCGAGACCACCGTGAACGAAGATGCAATCCTCACACTCGTAGAACAATCGAGTTTCAGTGACAAAGCGAAGGTGGCTTTCGGGACACATCTCCAAGAATTTCTCGGGGCTTGAGACATCGTCTTCAAGAAGAGCTTTGCTCGCATCAGCATAGGAGGCCATGGTTTGCCTCCCACCCAGATAGAGAAAAGTGTCATCCTGACTGAAGAGCCAGTTGAGGAGCCATTGTTCGTGGTTGCCTCGAAGAAAAATTGTGTTTGGGAACTCTCTTTGAACTTGGAGCAGGCGATCGATGACACCAAAGCTGTCGGGGCCTCGGTCGATGTAGTCGCCGAGGAAGACGAGCTGATCGTCAGAGCATGGTTGAATCAGGTCAAGCAACGCGTTTAAGGGATCGAGGTGACCGTGAAGGTCTCCGATAGCGAGCAAGCGTGGTTCGCTTGATGGAGGAGATTTCACGACTCTTTCTCCCAGTCGGGGCCGCGATAGAGTTTACCGCGTATGGAAAGAGTGACTCCGTGGGGATTTGGAGGCAAGTGCGACAAAAAGGGGCTTTGGCGAGATTTGTGAACAGATCGGTCCAGATTTGGGCGAAGATAAACGTGGAGGAGCTGAAAGAGGCGAAGATGGATTAGGCGAGGCCTACCATTCTTCATCTTCGGTCTCAGCGTCATCATCACTGTAAATTTCGCTTTCATCGGGCTCAATCGCATAGAGCTGCACGGCGACATTCACAAGCGCGTCGTCAGTCGGCTCGATTCCTCGATCTTGGAGAGAATCGCGAAGCGCGGAGACGAGCCCAGAAAAATATTCAGCCCGAGTCTTTAGAATGCGTTCAAAGGTTTTACTCATGGTCTTTGCTCCCCCGATTTGAGCCGTTGTGTGATCCATGAGAAGGTACCCCATGGGGTGAGGGCGCGCAAGCCCGGTACCCCGGAACCGGGAGATTCATGTCTGAAGAGACAAGTCATAAAACAGACTTAATCATTGTCGGTGGTGGTATTGTTGGTCTGGCCACCGCTTTAGCGTTCTCGCGAAAACAAAAGCCGCAGAACATTATCATTTTAGAGAAGGAAGATTTCGTCGCGGCTCACCAGAGCAGCCACAACAGCGGGGTCCTCCACTCTGGCCTTTACTATCGCCCGGGCTCAATGAAGGCGCGACTCGCGGTGGCCGGGGTCGCCGCCATGAAGGAGTTCTGCCGAGACCATGGCGTGGCGACGAAGATCTACGGGAAAGTGGTTGTCGCCAGCGACGTCTCGGAACAGCCCGGCCTCCATGAGTTACATCGGCGAGCGAAGGAGAACGGCGTCCCAGAGGTGACTTTGATTGGGCCCGAAGAGCTCGCTGAACGCGAACCTCATGTCCGTGGGATCGAGGCCCTTTGGGTGCCGGGAGCAGGGTCTGTTCGCTATAGAGATGTCGCGATGAAAATGCAGGAGCTGCTCTCCGCCGCGGGACACAAAATTTGGACCGGGTGCCGATTCTTGAAAGCTCACCGGCAGAGCGGCGAGGCATACAAGTGGCGCATTGAAACAAGTCGCGGCGAAATTCAATGTCAGTATCTAGTCGCCTGCGCCGGTCTATTTTGTGACCGTGTCGCTCGGCAAAGCGGCGTCGATCCACGCTTGAGCATTGTCCCCTTTCGTGGCGAATATCTTGAGCTCAAAGAGTCTCGCCGTGGTCTCTGCCGGGGCCTCATATATCCGGTTCCAAACCCTGATCTTCCTTTTCTTGGTGTTCATCTCACGAGGACCGTGCAAGAGACAGTGGAAGCGGGGCCAAACGCTGTAGCAGCCTTGGCGCGGGAAGGCTACAAGCGCGGTCAGTTTAGTCTTAGAGATAGCCTTGAAAGCCTCATGAATCCCGCTCTCTGGCGACTTGGAATGCGCTTTTGGCGGGTCGCCATTCATGAAGAAGCTCGATCCCTGAGCCGACGGCTGTTTACCAAGAGTTTGCAAAAGTTAGTTCCAGAGATTCAAGAAGGCGATTTGATCCCTGGGGGAAGCGGCGTCCGTGCACAGGCCCTGACTCCCCGTGGAGAGCTGGTCGATGACTTTCGGATTGAGAAAGGACCAGGCACCATTCAAGTTCTCAATGCTCCGTCTCCAGCGGCCACCGCCTCCCTCGCGATCGGTGAAGAAATCGCCAAGGTCGCCCTAGATCACTTCGAGTTAGAAAAATGACCGCTGGGGCAGATAGCACTCACTAGTGAGGCATCGCGCCCCGACCATTTGCCCCGATTTTCAAATTTCCGGGAGATGCCCCATGCAAATTGAGTGAGCATCCCTCTTTGATTTTGGGAGAGAATATTTAGGAAGTGTTTGAATTGGAGGTGAAAGAGCGTGCCCTGAGCCCTTTGACATCACGAAACAGATGCTTCGGAGCCTTGATTTATATGATTTTAGGGATTTGGGTTCACCAAATGTGAAGAAGGACGAGCCCAGCTCGTCCTTCTTCGTTTATATGACTTATATAGTCTTTATTAATATATAGATTAAATGTTTTGAAGGCACTTCACCCAAAACGCCTTTTCGGTGACACCCTCGGCTTAAATCAGCCTCTCTATGCAAAACTATTAAGCAAGCACTGTGCCAAAACTCTGAGATAAACAAGAATAATCATCAGCGGCTTGGACTTTTTCGCGAGCGCTTACTCTCCATTTGCCCCATCTAAGCGCCCATGAAGTCAATAATGACAATGATTCTAAGCCAAATGCTTCAACCAAGCTCAGAGATTCCGACTCGACAAATGTGAAGAAGGACGAGCCCAGCTCGTCCTTCTTCGTTTATATGACTTATATAGTCTTTATTAATATATAGATTAAATGTTTTGAAGGCACTTCACCCAAAACGCCTTTTCGGTGACACCCTCGGCTTAAATCAGCCTCTCTATGCAAAACTATTAAGCAAGCACTGTGCCAAAACCAAGTTTTTCTTTATCGAAGCGCAGGCCGGTACCCTTCACCCACACTTTTTTCAATAATGGCAAGCCACCCGTCTTGGAGAGCTGAATGGCCAACACCAAACCATCAAATTCTGGATCATGGATCAAGAGCACCGCCCTCTGGCTTGGGCCACTCGCCTTCGCACTCTTCCTCTATCTTGGTTGGAGTTATGGAGGACAAAATGATGGCCTGAGTCGCGGCGGTTACCAAATGATCGGCCTCACCATTTGGATGGCCTTTTGGTGGCTCACCGAGTGCATCCCCATTCCCGCGACCTCCCTGCTCCCCCTTGGAATCCTCCCCATACTCGGCATCCTCAACTCAGCCAAAGTCGCGCAAGCCTACGGCCACAAAATGAACTTGCTCCTCATGGGTGGATTCATGCTCGCCAGAGCCATCGAGAAATGGGGTCTCCATCGCCGCATCGCCCTCAATGTCGTCTCCCGATTCGGCTCACGTCCCGGCGCTCTTCTCCTCGGCTTCATGGTCGCGACAGCCATCCTCAGCATGTGGATCTCGAACACCGCCACGACCCTCATGATGCTCCCCATTGCCCTCGCCTGTGTCGGCGCAGATAAAGGAGACGCAAACAGCAGCATGGCCACAGCCTTCGTCCTTGGAATCGCCTACGCTGCGAGCATCGGAGGCATCGGAACCCCCGTGGGAACACCCCCAAACCTCATCTTCATGGCCGCTTTCGAAGAAGCCTGTCAGAATCCCGAGCTTGGACTCAAACCCATCAGCTTCCTCGCCTGGATGAAAATTGGCGTCCCCGTCGTCATAGTGATGATCCCCCTGGCCTGGTTTCTCATACGCCTCAGATTTGGATTGAACGTTGAAAGCGCAAGCCTCGGCGACCCCGAACGCATCTCCAACGAGAAAACGGCCCTCGGAAACATCGGTCGCGGAGAGCTCCTCGCCGCGCTGCTCTTTGGAATCACCGCTTTCCTCTGGGTCTTTCGAGCTCCCATTTCCTTCGGGGAATGGTATCTCCCTGGTTGGTCACAGCTCTTTAGCAATCCAAAGTTCATTCACGACAGCACCGTGGCAGCCTTCATGGTTGTTGCGATGTTCATCTGTCCTGTCTTCCCCGGAGATGCAGACCCCGCCAAACGTCGAGTTCTCGACTGGGACACCGCCCGAGATATTCCCTGGGGCCTCCTCCTGCTATTTGGTGGCGGAATCGCTCTCGCTGGAGGATTCCAAGCCTCAGGGCTCTCCCAGTGGATCGGCAAAGGCTTGAACTTCCTCTCGGACGTGCCGATTTGGTTCGCCGTCTTTTGCCTCGCTCTCTCAATCACTTTTTTGACCGAAATCACGAGCAACACCGCGGTGACAACACTCGTCATGCCCATACTGCTCATCACGGCCATCGATATCGACACCGATCCTCGAATTCTTATGATTCCTGCGGCTATCAGCGCGTCGTGCGCGTTCATGTTCCCCGTCGCGACCGCGCCCAACGCCATCGCATTTGGGAGCGGCTTCGTAAGCATAAAGGAGATGTCACGAACCGGCTTCTTCATTAACTTGATCGGAGTCGCAGTCATCACCGCGCTCTCGCTCTTGTTAATCTAAAAATATTGAGGGAATTTAAGGAAGACAGCGCACTAGCTCTTGCTGCGGCCTTCGTCTTCCTTGGCCTTACGGCCTTTTTCAGCCCAAGCCTTGCCGATGAAGGGAACCGCTTCCTTCGCCTTGGACCAGTCTAACCAGACCTCGTTGGCGATTTCCCAGCACTGCACCAGACCCCAAGCCGCAACCAAAATCAGCGCGCCAGCGCCAATAAGCAGGGGATCCATAGCAAACTTAGCCTGATTCACAGCTTTGATCTGATTCTCAGCCGCCGTCTTTGGCTTCTTGCCAAGATAAGTCTGGTAAAGCATGCGCCCACCAATGAGGCTCGGAACAGAGTATCCAACAGAGATGAAGAACTTTTGCTTGAGCTTACGAATCCGCTCTTCTTCTTCATCGCTCGCCGCCGCAACCTCTTCCTTCGAGAGCAGCCGCTTTGAAGTTGGGCCGTCCTCGTAAACCATGATCTGGCAATTTTCACAGCTGTTTAGATGGCCAACGATCTCTTTGACCCGCTCCTGCTTGATCGCGTTTTCTGCAGCGGGCTCCCTCTCGAATCGATGATGATCCAAGCGCTCCAAGGTTTTTTGGAGCTCCTCAGGAAAATCCGGCAGGCCAGCCATGCTTTTCTTTTTTTGATGATGAAGACTTAATAAGTGGAAAAGCGGATAGAGCTGTTCGTTTTTGACGTGGCTGGACATGAGATCAAAGTTCCTTGCAAGGCAACGGTGCCGGTCTTTTGGTACGCGGGAACAAGATAACAATTGAGCGCACGTTCTAAACCCTCTAAGTTCCATGTAAGATAGTCGTTTTTTACCAGACCTTCATCGAACCCTAGGGGGGAAAGTGTCCAAGGACGGCAAGGATAGCGCGAAAGACGCGAAAGAACCCGAAGAAAAGAACACCGCCGAGACATCTTCTGAGAACGAAGAAAAGACCGACGAGGCTCCTGAATCCAACGACGAGGACGGCGACTTGGAAACTCCAACAAGCGAAGCCACAGACCCCAACAAACCATCCCAAGCGAACATTGACACCGTCAACTTCATTCGTCTTCTTGCGAATTTCGCAGGAGCGTTTTTGGCCATGCTCTCCATTTGCATGGTGCTCTACGTTCAAACCGGAGAGACGTCTGCAACCTCTCGAGGGCTGCTCTATGCAACCTTCATTGGCTGGGCCGTCGTGCCACCCTTCTGGTTCCTCGCTGAGTTTCGCTGGATCTGGCCTCACCTAAAGAACCAAGGCATGACCATGGTTGAATTCGCTCACGAACAAAACCTTATGCGAAACCTATGGTTCGGCATCGGCGCAATTCTGGCCATTCTCCTCTTCCTCGTGAAGTGAGATAGCCAGGTTCAACGCCTTGCGAATCCGAATCACTCCGAAAATCAGGCCGAGCACCGCGCCCAAATACAGGCCGGCGTGAAGCCCCCAAACCCGGAGAAAATTTTGAGTCTGATCCTTGGAGAGCATTCGCCTTAACTCGGGTGCTTTTCCAAGCGGGTCCCAGGTCTCAAAGACAAAGAACCCCAAGACAGCCAGTGGAATCAGCGCCAACAACGGCCAAACCGCTCCTCGCAAGAGCACTGGGTAGGGTAGCTTCACCGTTCGATTTCGTCCTGAACTATTCGCGATGAGATAAGTCATACCCACGACCAGACCTCCAAAGAAGCCAGCTTTGAAACCTAAAGCAAGCGCCAAAACTCGGAGCGGGCCGTCCTCTGGGTTCAAGCCTTTGCCGTAGATGAAGTAGTCTGGCGAAAGCGTGACGGTTCCTTGATCCCAGAGAATCCCAAAGATCGCCCCCAAGAGCCCACAGACAAAGACGAAGCCATACTCTCGCGGACGCGTGGCTTTCACCCCATTCCTTCGCCAATCGATAAAGGCGACTATCGCAGCAACGCTCAATAAACCCGCGAACCGAAGCAAGTACATGAACTGTAAATCCTAAATTCCTAACAGTTTCTAATTTTGCCTACTCATCATTTCCTTATTATTAACCCTCGTCCACTCTCCTCTGCAATTTTCCGAGGACAGGGTGCCGCTATGGAGGAAGGAAGATCATGAAATTTGCCCGTGCGCTTTGCCTATCAGGAGCGCTGATCTTAGTTGGAACCAGTTTTTCAGGGGCTCAAGAGACCCCGCGACGAACGCGACGGGAGATCGAGAACTACTTTTCTCCAAATGGCGGCAAAGCCGACGCCGTCGTTCGTGAGTTGGACAAGGCCACGAAGACCGCCGACATCGCCATGTATAGCGTCAGTACCGGCTCGACAGCCCCGATTTTTCAGGCAATGAAGAGAGCCGCTGCGAGGGGCGTCAAGGTTCGCATGATCTTCAATCACGCCCGTCGCGGCTCCTACAATAAGTCGAAAAGCCTCGCTATGGAGAAGATCGGTGTGGACGTGCGCTATGTGTCCAAGACCATGCACGAGAAGTTCGCGATCATCGACCGCAAGGTCCTCCTGACCGGAAGCGCAAACTGGAGCACCAGCGCCGACACCAAGCACAGTGAGAACATGCAAGTCATCGCCTCGCCGCGCTACGTCGTCACCGCCTTCAAGCGGGAATACGCGCTACTTATTTCCAAAAGTAAAGACTTTGATCCACAGGAGTTTCAACGATGAAAAAATCGATACTTGGAGCCCTCGCGCTACTATTACTCACGACTCCTAGCTTCGCCAATGTTGACATCGTCTTTACCAGCGCCAATCACGGCAACCCAGGCTCGGCCGTCGCCGCAGACAAAATTATCGCGGTTATGGGAAAGGCCAAGAAGAAGATTCATATCGCCGTCGCCCACTTCAACTCCGATCGCATCACCAAAGCGCTCATCGATCTTCACAAGGCCCGAAACACCAACGAAGACAGCGACGATGACATTGAAATCAAGGTCATGCTCGACCTCGGCGAATACGGTGATAAGAAATCTAAGAGCACAAAGTTAGAAGCGGCCGGAATTGACGTCCGCTATAAGACGTACTCCTTGGCCTTCTTCCATCCTCAAAGCCAACTCATGCATCACAAGTTCATGCTGGTCGACGACACCGACCTCGTCACTGGCAGCTACAACTGGTCTGACACCGCTGAATTCAAGAATTACGAGAACGTCATTCATTACTACAAGCGCAACGTGAAGAAGGTCATCGCCGCCTTCCGTGGAGAGTTCGACAAGCTCTGGGACATGGAACGCGACAAATATTCACCTTTCTTGAAAGCCATCACCGCGAAGAAAGGTGAGGACGGCTATCAACGATACGTTCCCATTCACTTCAACAACGATTACTTCAAGAGCCCCATGAGCCTCACTCGCTCCGAGCTTCGCAAGATCCGTTCGGCAGCCTCCAAGCTCGGTGTCTTCAGCTTCCGTGGGAACAAATACCTGGATCGCGAGAAAAAGGAAGGCACGAGCACTCCTCCTCCTGGAACCTTTATTCCTAGCACCTGGCAACCGGTGACGGAGTCGAATCCTGATAGCAACCCTGGAGTTTCCAGCTCAGGAGCGACGGGGGCCATGCGCGATAACGCCGATCCAGATTCAGGATCGCCCCCTGACAACAGCTCAGGTTCTAACACTCCTCCTAACAACGGCTCTTCAGGAAACAACGGGACCAACAATGGCAGCGGAAACGACTGATAAGCCCCTGGGAGCCCCTCTCATCCTTGGGGTTCTCTCCTTGCTCATCCTGATAGGAGTTGTGGTTATGCTTCTGCCAGACTCCAACGGCTCCAAAGACGAGGCCTTGTTCAACAAAAATGGACCAGTTCAGGACACTTCCAAGGCTCTAAAGCGCGCTCCAACCATGAAGCCAGGAGCGACGAGTGATTCTCAGAGCACCGAGAAAAAAACGATCTCTCCCGAAGCGCAGAAGCGCTTATCGTTGGTGAAAGGCTTACGGGCCAGGTTTGCAGAAAGCGACCTCAAGCTCATGGTGCGAGCCTCTTTGAAGATCGAGAAGCGCGCTCGTGAAGATCTCGGCGAAACCGACGCGGCATACGAGAAGATGGACGCCGACTGGGCCAAGCTTTGTAAGGAAAAGGGCATCTCTGAAGCGGAACGGGATGCCCTCGAAGATGAAGCCCTTCGTCAAGCCTGGATTCAACCCCTCAAAAACGACAATTGATCAATTTATGGTGAGTGACTAAAGACCTTTTAAGTTCTTAAAGGGCCAGATCACCATCAAGGCCTCTCCCACAACATCAGCCTTTTGCACGCCTCCGAAGCTTCGCGAATCCCGTGAGTTATGACGGTTGTCCCCGAGGACATAGAAGCAGCCCTTCGGAACTGTGTATTCCATCTCGTTGAGGTTCGCGCTGCGCTGTAGGTCGCTGAGGTATTTCTCGGGGAGCGGGTATTCCTTCTCTCCCTCTTTTTCAAGGATATACACTCGCCCCGCGGTCATTCGGATTTTTTCTCCGGGGAAGGCGATCACTCGTTTTATGAGGTGTTTCTTGCCGGCGTCTGGGTGGCGAAAGACGAGGATGTCGTAGCGCTTGATTCCGCCAACATTTGTGGCCATTTTGTTGACGAGGAGATGTTCGCGGTCTTGGAGGGTGGGGTCCATGGAGTCGCCGACGACAACATAAACCTCGATGACGAAGGCGTGGACAATGATGATTAAGAACAAGGTGACGCAGAGCCAGAGCAGGAAGGACGAGTTGAAGTGCGACTCTTCTTCGGGCTTTGCTGCTTGGTCTTGTAAGTTTTCCGTGAGCCCGGGTGCATTAGGGGGCTCGTCTTCGGCCATAGTCCGTTTCCTCCAACCCAACTATAGTCGCAGTTTCCGGGGGCGTCTAGCGACGGAGTCAGGTCGGAACCAGAAAATTCCTTACAAGACCCTCGAAACCTAGAATTAGACTAAGCGTTAAGATGCATGACATCGGGATTCGAGCGAGAGACGCTCTGGAGAATAAAGGAGAAGCCATGGCACGCGGACGAATGTGGACAAAGATAGCGGGAGCAGGAGTTCTTGCCCTGACAGCGGTTGCCCTTATGGGGGGCCCAACTGTCGCGGACGACGAGACACGCCCTGAAACTGGCGAAGCGAAGATGAGCCAGCAAGACCTCGGGAAGCTCATCGACGCTGCGATTGGCATCCAACAACGAATGTCTAAGCTAGAGCCAGCGCCGGTCATCAACGATGAAGGCTTCTTCCGCCGGGCCTCCCTCGACATTCGAGGCGTACCTCCGACCGCTGCTGAGGTCCTCGCCTTTGTCGCCGACAAGAACACTGACAAGCGCGAAAAGCGCGTTATTGCTCTTCTTCAAGACGAAGGATACGCCGAGCACTGGTCAGAGATTTGGAACCGGGCCCTGGTCGGGCGCTCCAATACCGCTCGTCGCTTTGTCGGTCAGCGCTTTGAAGCGTGGATGGAAGAGCAGCTCCAGCTCAATAAGCCCTACAATCAATTGGTGACAGACATTATCACCGCCGAGGGTTGGGTCGACGAGAACGGTGCCACAGCCTACGCCTTGCGCTTTGAAGTCAATCCTATGGAAATGGCGGCTTATACCTCCCGTCACTTCATGGGCGTTCAAATTGAGTGCGCTCAATGCCATGATCATCCTTACACTCAACACAAACAAAAAGACTTCCTCGGAATGGCCGGCTACTTTGGACGGGCCCCTCGGGCCCGCGAAAGAACAATGGGTGGCAAGCGCCGCTTTGGAGTTCGTGAGCGCGCTCGCGGCGTCTTGAAAGTCAACGCCAGTAACGACCCTGTTAAACCTCGTGAATGGGGCCGGTCTGTCAGTCCTGAATTTATCGTCAAGGGTGTCGAGAAGGCGCCTCTCAAAGGCGGCTTTCGCAAAGCCTACGCAAAGCAAATCACCGATCCATCGAACAAGTTCTTCTCAAGGATGGCCGTCAATCGCGTTTGGTCAGTGCTCTTCGGCGCCGGTCTTGTCAATCCCGTTGAAGACCTGGAACAAGGTGAGACCCTGCACCCGGAGTTACTCGAATCACTCGGAGAGGCTTTTGAAGAGTCTGGCTACGACTTGAAGTGGCTCATCGGCGGCATCGTCATGAGCAACACATACCAGCGGGATTCCAAGCGGAGTGCTGAACAAGAAGATCCTGCAGACATTGCTAAGAAAGCTCTCGAAGGCAAAGACGAAGACGCTATGGAATTGGCCGCGCAACGCTCGATGCTTGAGCGTCGCTTATTCGCTCGCGCTGAGTTGCGTCCGCTGTCTCCCGAGCAATTGTTTCGCTCTGTCATGGCGTCAAGCGGCATCGAAGAAATCGGAGCTGTGCGTCGGAGAAAAGGCTTCAGGCTTAAGAAACGACAAATCTTGCAGCAGTTCCTCTTCACCTTTGACAATGGAATGGAAGGACAGGTTGAAGACTTTAGCGGCACCATTCCTCAGGCCCTCTTAATGATGAACAGCGCCTTTGTGAATAAGACCATCGAATTGGAAGTCGGCCGAGTCGGATCGATCTTGAAGAACTATTCCAATCCGAAGGCGCGCATCCAAAGGATCTTCCTCCACACGGTCTGTCGACTGCCTGACAAAGCCGAGCTAAAGGAATACGTCAAGTATGTGAAGGCCCATAAGAACAACAAGATCGCCTATCAAGACGTCGCTTGGGTTCTGTTAAACAGCTCCGAGTTCCTCTTCAACAATTGAATTGAACTAGCGAACTAAAATTGAATAAGGCCGAGCTTCGTTAGAAGCCTCGGCCTTATTCATTAAACAATCAGATTAAAAGATAACTGAGATCGTGAGTTCCTCAATGGATTGAAGTCTAAGAATGGCTTTCAAAGAGCCGTGAGAAACTATGAATCAAAGACAGAAACTAAGCGCGTCCATCGCGGCCATGTTGTTCGTTGTCTTCAGCGCAACTATAGTCTCAATTTTCCGAAGAGTGATGAATGAAGAGAAAGTCGTCTCTCAGCTTCGGAGTCTAGCGGCTGCCCAAGACCACTTTGAAGAAGAACAATCTCAAGAGAACGGACACTCAAGATACGGTTCATTGAACGAGCTATTAGCGGCGAAGCTGATACCAAACACCCTTTTGGATTCGCGAAGACGTCGGCGTCCT
>JARGOJ010000956.1 GCA_029210225.1 Planctomycetota bacterium | reverse complement strand
TTCAGCCAAACAGTTTCTTGGGAGGGACGCGATCTCCATCTGAACACACTTTATTCGCGGCACAAGAGAGTTCAGAACCTCATAACCTTCATTCACAGTTTTACAGCTGCGACAAAGGCTCAATCCCAAATCCTAGTTTTCACCAACGCCGGAATCAAATACCGCGACGAATTAGTTTTAAATTGGCTCAAGCGCCAGGAAGACAAGTCGATCCACCCCTTGCTTGCCTACTGGGCTCCTCAGTTTGCTTCGGAAGCGGCGGTTCATCAGAGCTTGGAGCGCTTAATCAACGCCGCTTGCATTTCAATTCTAAAATCGAATATCTCGATCACGCAGAAAGGCCAAGTCATTGAGATCGGCGAAGAATGAGCTTCGGGACGACATCTGTCACATCTCCACCCAGCAATCTTGCCTCCTTTTAATCAGTGGCCCTGCCAAAGAAGCGCCCAAAGCTCGGGGTGAGCGGGGCAACGAAAGAAAAAGCCCGACCCATATCGCCAAAACTGAAGTCGATGTGATGCCGCGACTCCAACTGCAAGACAAACACCATAGGATCAGTGCAATCGCCTCAGACTGGTGACTCCGAGGCATGAATCCAATTAGGCCAGCCACCGAGCTTCGTTCGCGAATCCTGGCTGCTCCAGCCTCGCCAGGAACTGACTAAATCCTGATTTGAGATTGTACAGACTCTCCACCCGCCGAAGCCTTGAATCGTGCATGACGCACTCAACGATTCTTCTTCACTTAGATCCGGACAATGAGTCGCCAAACTCCCGAGAGAACCCCTGCTTTCCAACGATGCGAAACTCTGCTGAATTGGAGTTTCTATTGACCCCACCTGATACAAAGATAAAGCAAGTATTTTGTCCAGCGGCAAGCACTTCGGGACGACCATCGCCGTTAATATCTGCGACGACAGCCACAGATCGCCCAAGCTGCAAGTTCCCATTGCCTGAGTCAAATCTCGAGAGGGGCGTAGGCATTGCTTGGGGGTTAGGAGATCCGGCAATAATCAATACTTGACCGTTATCGCTACTAAAGTCGGGGTTTCCAATAAGAACATCATCAAAGCCATCGCCATTGACATCCCCAGCTGCCCCTGGCTTCATCTCACGATTGGAAGCAAGCAGGATGCCATTCGCATCCGTTTGGTTCGCTGCTGGTGTGAGGGAGCCCAGGAAGAGGTAAGTTCCCTTGTCTGGCGCAAATCCAGTCGCCCCCGTCGCAATAAGAAAGTCGTCAATCCCATCGCCGTTGAAATCTCCGGCATTCGAGACATCGGCGCCGAATTTCAATATAGTCGAAGTCAGGATGATATCAGCCTGTGTATCGAGGCTTAAGGCCGCAGGAGCACTCGACCCAAAGAACACATAGGCCTCCGTTTCAGCCTGACCACCACCAAAAATAATATCATCAAAGCCATCAGCGTTGACGTCTCCGGCCCGTGACGCGGAACGAAACACACCTGTCGTCGGGCTAAAGCGCAGGTCTGACTGGATTGAAAGTAACGAAGCCGGGGGGTTCTCGCGCCCGAAGAAGACTTGGCTTTCATCGCGAGTGAGGAGAATGTCGTTGATGCCGTCACCATTGAAGTCGCCTGCGCTGTCAACGAAGGTCCCGACTTTGAGTGTGGCCGTTCCAATAATGGTCATGTCTGCTTGACTGGCGTCGAGGGCCGCCGGAGTCGTTGCCTTTCCGAAATAAATGTATACAACTCCTACATCCGTTCCGCCGCTCCCTGTTACATCGACTCCACTTGCTCCGATTACGACATCGTCAAATCCATCATTATTGAAATCGCCTGCGCTGGACGCTGACTCACCAAAGCGATCGATGTTTCCGTCTCCAGTAATTGTCACGTCGGCCGTCGGCGTCGAAGACATGTTTGCGGAGCCAAAGTAGATTCTTACAACTCCGGCTTGTCCTGGAGGCGCGAAGGTATCTTCCCCTGGGGCACCAATGACAAAATCGGGGAAACCGTCTCCGTTGAAGTCGAAGAAAGGCTTGTCTAAGCTTGTTCCCCTACCGAAGAGATTGAAAGTAAAAGGCGACGTCGTCACGCCTGTCGCAGTATGGGTAAATTGAACCGTGGCGGATTTGGGGCCATTCGAGGTCGGAGTAAAAGTAAGCGTGAACGAGGTGCTCTGCCCGGCGGGAACACTGCTAAGAAAACCCGTCGAGTCAATACTGAATTCACTGGCCTGAGCCCCAGACAAAGTCGGGACGCCAAGCCCGAGGGACGACGCTCCATTGTTAGAGATCACAATGGTCAGGGGCGCGCTCGCCGTCGACCGAGCGCCAAAGTCGCGACCCTGGGCGGCCATCGCACCGTTTGCGATGATCGGACCTGTGAGGGAGCCTTCGCGCACTTCAAGACCTGGGTTGACCCCGGCCCCGGTCCCAGCAATTTGGAAGCTAAAAGGCGATGCAGTCGTCGCAGTCGCATTATGCGTGAATTGAACCGTCGCCGCCTTGGCGCCATTCGAGGTCGGGGCAAAACTCACAGTCAATGAGGTCGTCTGCCCGGCGGACACTGAATTTGAGAATGAACTAAAATTCAAACTGAAATCACCGGGCTGTCCTCCAGTAAGATTCGGCGTTCCGAGGGTCAAGGTCCCGGTTCCTGTGTTCGAGATAACAATTGTCAGCGGCGCGCTCGGCGTTGAACGCGACCCGAAGCTGCGCCCTCCCGATGCAACCGCACCATTCGTAATAACTGGACCAGTGAGAGAGCCTTCACGAACTTCAAGCACCGGATTGAAGCCCACCCCAGTTCCAGCGATCTGGAAGCTAAAGGGCGACGCAGTCGTCACCGTCGCAGTATGGGTAAATTGAACCGTGGCGGATTTGGGGCCATTCGACGCCGGAGTATAAGTAAGCGTGAACGAGGTGCTCTGCCCGGCGGGAACACTGCTAAGAAATCCCGTCGAGTCAAGACTGAATTCACTGGACTGAGCCCCAGACAAAGTTGGGACGCCAAGCCCGAGGGACGACGCTCCATTGTTAGAGATCACAATGGTCAGGGGCGCGCTCGCCGTCGACCGAGCGCCAAAGTCGCGACCCTGGGCGGCCATCGCACCGTTTGCGATGATCGGACCTGTGAGGGAGCCTTCGCGCACTTCAAGACCTGGGTTGACCCCGGCCCCGGTCCCAGCAATTTGGAAGCTAAAAGGCGATGCAGTCGTCGCAGTCGCATTATGCGTGAATTGAACCGTCGCCGCCTTGGCGCCATTCGAGGTCGGGGCAAAACTCACAGTCAATGAGGTCGTCTGCCCGGCGGACACTGAATTTGAGAATGAACTAAAATTCAAACTGAAATCACCGGGCTGTCCTCCAGTAAGATTCGGCGTTCCGAGGGTCAAGGTCCCGGTTCCTGTGTTCGAGATAACAATTGTCAGCGGCGCGCTCGGCGTTGAACGCGACCCGAAGTTGCGCCCTCCCGATGCGACCGCACCGTTTGCAATAATCGGTCCGTTCGCCGATCCCTCGCGGAGCTCCAGACCGGGGGTCGTCACGACTCCCCCACTCTCAGTCGCCGAGCCTCCACCACCGCCGCCACCGCCGCCTCCGCCTCCAGCAGAGGCCGCCACAACGACCGCACCGACGAATAATGGAGTGCACGCCGATAACGACAACAACACAAAGGAGAACAAGAACTTCATCAAATCTATATCGCTTTTCCGGCCTTGGAGACCCTATTGAGGTTTGTCCCTGGGC
>JARGOJ010000955.1 GCA_029210225.1 Planctomycetota bacterium | reverse complement strand
CGTTACTGCTCCCGCGTCTTTCGTTTCCCAAGAGTCACATTTTTAGTGATAGGGTTGGAGAATCGGGTCAATTCGAGAGTCACCCGTTGTCCTGGACGAGAAGCACGGAGAAGGCTTGTAAGCTGGCGTTGAGACCGAATCCTCTTTCCTTGAAAAGTCACAAGGCGCCACGCGGCCTTGACTCCATAATTGTCCGCCGGTGAATTTCTAATGACGCTTAGGATGAGAGGAGAGTTTCCGCTGTAACGATCATTGCTGAGATCTTCGATGGAGATACCCAAATAGGCATCGGGGTCTTTCATGGACGCTAGGCGATCAACACCCTCAATATCACAACCTTGAATCCAAACAAGGCGGTGCTTGCTCTCAGAGACGCGTGACCCCTCAATAGGAAAGGAGGCACCGATGACCTTCGCCGCGATCCAAGATTCGTGGTAGTTCGGCACGCGGTCCCAATGAGACCAACGAGCATCGTATTTATGGGACATTAAATCAACGAGGCGCTCTCGGTAACTGAAAGACAACGACACCGTTTGGGTGATCTCCGCTCCAGGCGCCAGCCTTTGAGCCAAAAGCTTATGCCGCGGCGCTCCAAGAACCCGAGCCCCGAAAACAATTCGCTCAAGGACCTTGCCCGTGTTGTTTTTGAGCTTTACGACAAAAGTATCCTTGCGACCAACCGGCGAAACACTCAGCTCTAGCGGCTTGATTTGAGGGTGATCCATGGTGTAGAAGCTATAGCGCTCCCACGGAGAAATGGGCAAATCCTTCAGGCTCAAGGTTCCGTCGAGATTCGACGCAAACTCATAGGATGAAACAGGCAGCGTTTGACGCGAATTGTTGTAGCCGAATCGAATAAAGCGGTATCTTCGTTGGTTCCAGTTCGCATCGGGAGTCGGCACAAAGCCAACGATGTTCTTCGACCCTTTAATGTCAATATCATAGTTTTTGCCGCCACCGGAAATCATCAGGTATTCCGAGCTTTGCAGCGCGTCTCCGCGAGCATCAACCTCAATAACACTAAAGACTCGCACCACCGCCGAGGCGTTTCGAATGGTAATCCCCAAGGCCGGGGATAAAACAATGAAACCAATCACAACCACGACCACGGCCTTCGCCAATTTCAATCGTGTCGACCGACGATAAGCAATCGCCACAATTGGACCGAGAACAATGATGTAGCAGACAAAGAAAATCACCATCAGCCACTCGCTAAAATGACTCCCCGACTCCTTATTGTTCTCTGTGTAGTGTAATGGGAAATAAGGACGTTTCGGCGCTCCGACAGAACGAGCGAGTAACGACAGCGCGTTATCGAGCTTGTTCTTACGTTTCAAAATGAACTGACGAATAAGGTCTTTTGAACTGAGCAACACAGTCCCTGCGCCATGACGCTTAATACGCCAATCGACTTGGAGACTGCCAGAGAGATAACCGCTCCGCGTCGCCTCTTCATCTTTTAATGATTTCCAATACTCCAAGACCCCAAGGTCTTTCTCTTGAATGTGACTGAAGACGACGCAGCCCCCCATTCGCGTGTACAAATCAAGCGCCTGTCTCTGCTCGGCTGTCCAAGTGTTTGGGTCGGTTCCCTGCACGAGAATCATGTCGAAAGCGCAGAGGCAGGCCGTGTTAAAGGGTAGATTGTCGCTTGAAATATTTGTGAGAAAGAAGGTGCCCCCGGAGTTTGCATCGGGGAAGGTCACCTTCGCGTCTTCTCCATAAACCACTAACATTCGGCGAGACGAGTTCTCAGTGGAGTCACAGTCGTATTTCTCTGTGAAGACAACCGTTGACCCAACAGTGATTTCTAAAAATAGCGAACGGTGAATTCGTAAATTCGCACGGATGAGCTTCTCACTGTTTGCATCGACCAGGATGGTCTTCACCACATCCTGAGAATTGAAACGACCCTCAGAGCGAAGTAAGACCTTGAACTCAGTCTTCTCCTTGTAGGGGTTCTTTAGTCTTATACTGAGCGGGGTGGGCAGCTCACTGAGCGCCACCCGATCACCGAACCCAATTTGAATTTCGCCAAAAGTCGCGTTTGATTTCTTGTCAAAGAGCGCGTCCGACTTCGCCCAACATGGCCAGATAACCAGGTTTGCGAGAATGAAGACCAGGAAGAAAGTCGCTCGTGATAAAGTCTTCATTTCGACTCTCCTTTTTGCTCGCCAGCATCTCGGTTTGCCTGATCTTCGACTTTCGGAATATCCGCCGCTTCCAGTCCGATCGTCTCGGTGTCAGGACGAACCTCTTTAAAGGTCATCATTTCTTCTTCAGGCGCGGGGTCCTCCACAAGCTTATCCTTCAAGACAGGTTGTTTAGGGCTCAGCTCTAATGAAACCACTGAAGTATCAGACTGAGCTTCTTTACTCCTGACTTTTTCTTGCTTCTTGATGCTCGCAGACTGAGTCTCAGCCAGGAGCTCGGGTAGGGGCGCGGGACCGTCAATGGTTTCAGCGTAGTCTTTCGGCCGCCTGTTTAATTTCCATAAGAGGCCGAGGGTTAGTAATATCAGCCACCCGGGCTGATAAAACCAATAGCCATGTGTCCCCAAGAATGAGTCACCGAAAGGCTTGCGACCAGAGTCTGTCGTCACCATAAATCGCGCAATTGGAGAAAAATGAGCGAGGCTGGAAACAAGTGTTTGGATCAAGCCTGGATCCTCCCTCACACCATAACGCGAGCGCCCCATAGCCACCGCAATGGCACCAATGACGAGCGGGCCGAGCAGGCTAACAGTCATATACAGCTTCACAAAAATGAAGACAACAACGCGACTCAAACTCGCGAGACCCATAAGCTTAGACACGATTTGTACGGTGAGTAGATACAGGCAGGAAATCAGAACCCACTCAATCACAAAGCTCAATAAATCCGCCGGCCCCGCGAGGAAGTCGTTGTATCTCAGCGCCGCCAGCTCGGCATGATTCATCCCAATTCCAAAGGCCACAAAGGCCACGGAGAAAATGGCCAGTCCCGCCATGATGGCAAAGTCAAAGAAGACCACTCCTAAGCTGAAACCAAAAGGAGTCTTCCACTTTTGTCGAAAATCAGAACGAACTCGAATGGTCAGAATGGTGTGGATGACCGCGACGTGAAACCACGCAGTTAAAACGAAGCCCCCGACCACCAGACCATGCCTAAAGTAGCTCATAGCGTCAGGGGATAAAAAGGTCCCGATCGCCACAAGAAGAAAGAAGGACATCATGAGGAATCGCAGCAAGGCCCGGAAGGGCAAGTCATGCTTCGCCAGAAATGGGCTTCGATTCTCATAGAAGAACGCCAATTGAAGGCGCCGCGTAAGTAGCGGGCGGGCCCGAAACATCATGGCGCGCCGGGAATCCCCCGGTAAGACGACACCGTCAAAGTTATTCAGTCCCTTAGAGAAGAAGTGTCGTGGACCAATCAAGACATAACCAACCGCGATCGCCCCTAGGAAAATCCATGTTCCAATTCGGAACAGCGCGTCGGGAATGGCTAGACCAAACAACTGAGGATCACCAAAGAAGATCAGCAGCTTTCGATCGCCGCCACTCGTTAGAATCTGATTAATATACTCGGCGACGATGCTCCTCGCCGGCGTAAACACTGCGATAGCAGAAGGCATCGGGGAAAACATTTCAATAAGAATGAAAGTACCGAAGGTCATTGTGACAACTGCATCGAGACCAATGATTCCTCGAATCAGTTGATCAATCGGCGCCGAGGTTTC
>JARGOJ010000954.1 GCA_029210225.1 Planctomycetota bacterium | reverse complement strand
AAAAGCGGCAAAAGTAATTGTCGCGAATCGGCAAATATAATTGACGTCCATCAGTCCAGAGCGAGACCTAAGGCTGATAAGGGCTGAAGAAGAAATCACACGCCTGCATCAAGAACTTTCTCGTGAACGCCATGCGAGACGTGAAATCGAACGAGAAGTCCATTATGCCAATGTTACGTCACGCTTTATCTGAGTTGGACTCAAGCTTTGTTTATGAAAACGCTCCCTTGCCTTTTCTCAACAAGAGAGCGTTTGCTTGGTGTTTTGGGGTCGCGGTGTCTCTAAGGAGTCAGCGTCTCGAAAAGGCGAAGGAAGACGAGAGATGCGGTCCACATCCGAAGATCAGTCCGTTGATCCCGAATATGGCGTTGTTGCTGGTGAAGTGCCTGTGACGAATTCTTTTATTATCGCTCTGCAAGACACCCAGCTGTGCAAGGCCGTTTAGCTAGCTAAGCTTGCCAGACGACCTTCACATGGCTGAGTCGAATCATCTATCTAAATATATCAACAGAAAAGCCCTGTGTAGTAGTGATACCAGGGTTTTGAAAGGACACGATTCAGTGACGTATTATAGCAATACTCCCTCCAAAAATAAAAGCTGGATTCAAGAAGTGATGGCCGAGTTCACATTGATCCCCGTTGCGTGGTTGCTCGGGCTTTTCGTAGAGGAGCGAAGCAATACGATTGCGCCATGTCCTATTTGTGGAAAGGAGAAGAGGGAGCAGGGGCGCAATCGTCTTCCGATCGGTTTAACTAAAGATCTTCAAGGATGGCGTTGTCACGCTTGCAAGGCATCTGGAGATGTTGTTTCCCTTGTGGCCGCAGCCATGACAGGGACAACAAATCCCAAGGATTGGCGTCCGGTGAGAAGTTGGTTCTTTGGGAACGTTCTTCAATCAGAGGAAACCGCCCCGCGACGGCAAGCGCCACGCGCCAAAAGGAAGCCTGTTTTTAATCACGATCATCAGCACATCAAAGAGGCTCAATTGCTTTGGGATCGTTGCGAACCTATTCTTGATCATCCTCGGGCGGCGTGTTGGCTAGAGTCTCGGGGCTTTTCAGTGGAAGAGATAGCGCGGGCTGAAGACCTTGATCTTTGCCGAGTTATCCCACTTTCTGGACCATTGCCGAAGTGGGCGCGTTTTGGTGGATACGATTGGCGCACACTGCTTGCTGTTCTAGTCTTTCCCTGTTTCAATTCCAAAGGTGAAGTTGTGAGCGTTCGGGCTCGCCTGCTCGGGGAAGATAAGCGGATACCAGCGGGACTTAAGACTTTAGCTCCCGCTCAAAGAGGAATGGCAACAAACTCCGTTTTGGCGAATGACCTTGGAAAGCTTATCTTAAAAACCGGAAAGATCCCCGAGTTCTATAAACAGGATGCCGCATCGCAACTTGAAGTTGTTGTGGTGGAAGGTGAGCCCGACTTCCTTTCATGGGCGTTGCAGTTTTCGGACGCCGATCTTTTCGCGCCCGTTGTCTTCGCACTTTGGAGTGGCGGATGGTCCCAAGAAATTGCCGACAGAATACCGTCCCGCGCTCGTGTTGTCGCAAGGACAGACCAAGGAGAGGCGGGCGATCGTTATGCCCTCGAAGTCTACGAGTCCGTAAAAGAGCGTTGTGATTTCTTTCGTTGGAAAGGGGGTCGTTGTGACTAAAGATCAGAACGACCTAAAAGCAGAATCAAGGCTCCCACGCGAAGGAGCCGTTAACTGTGAGCAGTGGCATGAGGAAGGGCCCATCCCGCTTCCTTCGATTGAGAATGGCGCTAACTTCCCTGTTGATGCTATGGGTCCGACTTTGGCAGGAGCGGCGCGTGCTATTTGCAGTCTTACGACGGCGCCGCTCGCCATGTGCGCTTCGAGCGTTCTTGCGAACGGGAATGCGAGTGTTCAGGGTCTTCGTGATGTCAGCGTGTTTAACAAGCGAAGTGACAATCATGATCATGGCATTCCGCTCTCTTCCAATCTCATCATTGTCGGCAATTCTGGAGAGGGGAAAGGCCGTTGTGACGACTTTGCGAACAAGCCCATCAAAGACTTTGTCAATGAGTCAAAGCGACGTTCTGAGGTGAAGATCCGACACTACAAAGATGAGGTGGACATGTGGGAGTCCGAAAAGAAGAGGATCAAGTCCAGCAAATCACCTAAGAAAGAGAAGCTTCGTCGATTGGAGATTCTTGGCCCTGAGCCTAAGAGACCACCAACTGGGGCACTTTTGTTTGACGATGCGACCGCCGAAGGAATCATCCGCAGCTTCCGGGAGGACGGCGCCGAATTGTTTTTGAACGCCGAAGAGGGAGCGACGGTCTTTAGTGGCGTTGGTTTCTCCGCTGAAAACAAAGACAAGTTCGTCAGCTACATGTGCAAGTTCTGGAGCGCCAAAGAAGTTAACACGAAGCGAAAAGGGGAGGGGTCTATGACGCTTCGGGGTCGTCGTTTGTCGGTGCTCATCAACATTCAATACGACTTGGCCATCAAACTCCTGAACGACGAGGTTCTAAAGAGTCGCGGAGCATGGGGAAGAATGCTTCCCTGCGCGGCGCCCACAAGGATGGGGACGTGCTTCGAGGAGAGGGAGCGAGTCATTTCAATGGAAGAGGCTAAGAGTTTGGAGCGGTATAGTGCGGCGCTCACTAGGGCGCTCAAAACCGAGCGAAGCTATATCAATGATAATCCTTTTGAACTTGCACCGCAATTGATTCGCTTTGAAGAGAAGGGAGCGGAGCTTCTACGCAATTTTAATAATGAGCTTGAAGCCATGATTGCGCCGGGGGGGGAATTCTACGAGATTCGCGAGTTGGCCCGGCGAGGCCGGGAACACGCGGCGCGCTTTGCCGCTGGCACCGCCCTTGTTGAAGATCCTGAGATCAAAGAGTTGACAGAAGAAGACGCATTGCGTGGGACCATTATCACTCGGTTCTACCTTGACGAAGCCTTAAGGCTTCGAGGTCTCTCCAATTCAATGATCAAGTATGAAAATGTTCATGCTCTCTATGATTGGGTTGTTGAATCAGGTAGTTCCCACATCACATACTCGGAAATCCGCCAGTATGGTCCACGGAGACTTCGAGACAAAGAAACCGCTGAAGGAGCCATAGAGATACTTATAGACCATCGTCTTTTTGTAGAAGAGCAGAATGTCATCCACAAAGGAAAGCGGAGAAGAAAGGCTTTCCGCGTCGTTAAGACGAAGCCAGGAATAGCCAGTGCAGCCGCCTAAATCGAAGTTCAATAACAGGGTGGCTATGCGGAGATCATTGATATCAAAGGGATAGATTGAAGTGTAGCCGAATAGCCAGTTTAGCCAGGGGTTTATGCCATGAACAAGAAAACAGAACTCGACAGTGTCACTAAAGACTTGATGGAAATGTGCCACGGTCGGGCCATTTTACAGCTCGAAGAGGCGGTGGTCTTCTTACCTTGGGCGAGGAAGACGCTCACTCGGGCAGTTGATTCCGGAGCTTTGCGCGCCGTGAGAGCTTCGCGGAACGGTAAGATTTCCTTTCTCTTGCGGGAGTTGGCCCGGTGGATGATTGACTGTCAAGAACATCACTCGGACCCGTCTCCCCGGATTGAAGACGAGATAAGAGATGCTCAAGGTCAGCTTTTAGACCCATAATTTCAGCGAGGCAAGATCCCTCAAAGCGATCCGAAGCAAAGTTCATATAGTGAGCCTGACACACTTTCATAGAGTGCCCGGCCCACAGCGGTATCACAGCGATA
>JARGOJ010000953.1 GCA_029210225.1 Planctomycetota bacterium | reverse complement strand
CAAATCTATATCGCTTTTCCGGCCTTGGAGACCCTATTGAGGTTTGTCCCTGGGCTCTTTAGCCTTTGGTTACGTCTCTGGGGGGCACAAATTGGCAAGGGTGTTTACTGGACCCCCGGGCTTGAAATCACAGACAGAGACCGCTTGGAAGTTGGCGATCATGTCATTTTCGGACATAGGGTCGGGCTCTATGCCCATGTCATAAAACCCAAGAAAGACAACCTACTCCTCTTCACCCGGCGCATAAAAATTGGGGCAGGAGCCTTTATTGGCGCAGCGGCGCGTTTGGGACCTGGGGTCAAGATAGAAGCGGGGGCGCTGGTAGCGACGGCCTCGGACCACTTCCCCAATTCGAAAGTGTCCTAAATGCCACTCTCACTCACCCTCTTAAGAATGGCTCTTTACCCCGGTGCCCGGCGATTTCATAACGCGCTCCAAGATCCTGAGAAGGCTCAAACGCAGCTATTAAAAACTCTTGTTCGCGACGCCTCCCAGAGCTTGTATGGGACAGAGCACTCACTGAGATCGACCGACGATTTCTTCAAGCTTCCCATTGTCAATTACGAAGATCTAGAGCCATGGATTGAAAGGCAAAAACGCGGCGAACCGGCCCTCACAACAAAGAGGGTCCTCTTTTATGAAAAGACAAGTGGCAGCTCTGGAGCGGCTAAATACATACCTTACACCGCGAGCTTAAAAAGCTCCTTCTCGCGCATGTTTGCTGCTTGGGCCTATGACTTATTGAAGCATGGCCCGGCCTTTCACGGTGGCAAACTTTACTTTAGTGTCTCCCCTAATTTTGACGAACAGGAAGTCACCGAAGCCGGTGTACCCGTGGGGCTCGAAGACGACTCAGACTACCTAGACGGGCTGTTAAAAACGCTCTTCAATCGGTATTTTGTCAATACTCAGCGCTTCTCTCGAACAAGAGATCCAGAGCAGTTTAAAATTCAAGTTATAGCGGCGCTGTTAAATGAGCCGAGGCTAGAAATCATCTCTGTTTGGAATCCGTCCTTTCTGCAAATCTTGTTAAAGACCGCCTCCCAATATCCAGACAAAATAAAAGTTCTGTTAAAACGCCCCGAAATCCCAGACATCTTAGCGAGAAGCCCTGTGCCATGGGAAGAGATCTGGCCCCAGCTAAAATTGATCTCTTGTTGGACTCGGGGCGCCGCCAAAGAGAAAGCAGCGCAGCTGAAATCAATCTTCCCGAAGACCATGATTCAAGGCAAGGGCCTGCTCGCAACCGAGGCGCCCCTTACGATTCCCATGCTTGCAGCAGGACAGAATGTTTGCATTCCAATGCTCAATGAGGTCTTCTTTGAATTCGAGGATAGCACTGGGCAAATTTTGACCCTAAGTCAGATTAAGCCGAACACCACCTATTCATTGATTATCTCTCAAAGAGGCGGCTTTCTCCGATATCGAATGGGTGACCGCGTCAAGCTCCATGGGAGCTATCTACAGTGCCCCGGGCTCGATTTCCTCGGTCGGGACAGCTCTGTCGTCGATCTAGTCGGCGAGAAGTTAAACAGCTCCTTCGTCGAAGACTGCTTAGCCTCCCCGCCCTTTACCTCCTACCCGAGTATGGTTCTCATTCCCTTGAGGGAGCCCGAGCATTACCGGCTCTTGATAGAAACAACCCAGCCTTCAGAGGCCTTGCTAGAGCTTGCGGAGGAACTAGAGCAAAGGCTCTCCGCGTCCTATCACTATCGCCACGCACGAAGACTCGGGCAGCTGGGACCTTCCCAGGTTCTTGGTGTTCAGGGACTTGACGAGGACGTGGCGCGGCTCTGGATGGAAAGGGGAGGAAAATGGGGAGATATGAAGGCAAAAATTCTGCAAAGCCTGGAATTTGGCCGCCTTTATCAGGATAAAGCCAACGATAAAACCTAGCCGTTGGAGCCTTCAGTCGACGGCTCTGCCCCGACCAGGTCCTCTGCTTTTAAGCGCTGACCCTGAATTCCCAGGGGCCATGCTCTCTATAACAGCAGGGGCGCCCTTGCGCTCGGCTCCGAGCCTCGCTAAACTTCGCCTTCCAAGATCACCTTAAATAAGGAAGAAGTCCGATGGTCAACAGTCGCGTACAAGTTCCCAACCCCACCAACGAGCCCGTCCGCTCTTATGCCCCTGGTTCCCCAGAGAAGGCGTCGATCAAAGCCCGGCTCAAGACCATGCTCTCCGAAACCATTGATATTCCCATTATCATTGGTGGTAAAGAGATCCGCACCGGGAACACAGGGCAGGCCGTTTGTCCTCACGATCATGGACATGTGCTCGCGAACTTTCACAAAGCTGGAGCCGCCGAGGTTGAGCAAGCCATCGCCGCGGCCAATGGCGCCTGGCAAGAGTGGTCCGAGCTCCCTTGGGAGGACCGCGCTGCCGTCTTCTTGAAAGCCGCTGAATTACTCGCCGGTCCATTCCGCGATACGATCAACGCCGCGACAATGCTCAATCAATCAAAGACTGTGTATCAAGCAGAGATTGATTCCGCTTGCGAATTGATTGACTTCCTAAAGTTCAATCCGCGCTTTATGGCCGATATTTATGATGGGCAACCGTTCTCGGGCCCAGGTATTTGGAATAAGGTCGAGTATCGCGCCCTTGAAGGCTTCGTCTTCGCGGTCACTCCCTTTAACTTCACGTCTATTGCCGGAAACCTCTCCGCGGCCCCCGCCATGATGGGTAATGTTGTGCTTTGGAAGCCCGCCTCGTCTTCCATTGTTTCTGGCTATTACCTCATGAAGCTCTTCGAAGCTGCGGGCTTGCCTCCAGGAGTCATTAACTTCGTCCCTGGATCTGGCTCTCAGGTCGGCAATCCCGTCATGGCCAGCAAGCACCTCGCTGGACTTCACTTCACCGGCTCAACTGCGACCTTCCAGCACCTCTGGCGCAGCGTCGGTGAGAACCTTGGGAACTACGGCGGCTATCCTCGCCTGGTTGGTGAAACGGGAGGCAAGGACTTCATCTTCGCTCACCCATCTTCGGACGTCCCGTCTCTGGTGACGGCCCTTGTCCGCGGAGCCTTTGAATACCAAGGCCAGAAGTGCTCCGCAGCCTCTCGCGCCTATATTCCAGCCTCTCTCTGGGATAGCGTTCGTGAGGGCGTCGTCGCCCATCTCGCCACAATCAAAATGGGCGATGTCATGGACTTCAGAAACTTCATGGGCGCGGTCATCGACCGGAAGTCATTCGACAATATAAAAGGCTACATTGACGAAGCCAGAACCCGCTCCGATCATGAGATTGTGGCCGGAGGAACCTGCGACGATTCCAAGGGTTACTTTGTCGAGCCCACAGTCGTTCGCGTCGACGACCCAAGCGCACGGATTATCTGCGAAGAGATCTTCGGCCCCGTCCTGTCGATTTATGTTTACGACGACGCCAAGCTCGACGAGACCTTGAAGATCTGTGACAGCGGCAGCCCCTACGCCCTGACTGGATCGATCTTCGCCCACGACCGCCGGGATATCGTCAAGATGTCCAACGCGCTCCGTCACGCCGCCGGAAACTTCGATATCAATGACAAGCCAACAGGCGCGGTCGTTGGTCAGCAGCCCTTCGGTGGAGGACGTGCGAGCGGCACGAACGATAAAGCCGGCTCGGCGATCAATCTCTTACGCTGGACCTCCGTGCGGACCATGAAAGAGACCTTTAACCCTGCGACCTCTATTGGCTACCCTCACATGGGTGAAGAGTAAAGAAGAGCGAGGGCAAACACCAAAT
>JARGOJ010000952.1 GCA_029210225.1 Planctomycetota bacterium | reverse complement strand
TGGTCAGCGAAAAACACCACGAGGTCCCCTTCCGCACGGCGGGGGCCTTGGCGGAGGACTGCCGTCGTCTCCTCGCCGGAGAGCCCATTCAAGGGAAGCGGCTAAGTCCTTACGAGCGAACTATTGGGCGCCTAAAAAGGAGATTTGGTCTCTATCTGGTTTATGGCCTCTATGCTTTTGTTTTAGGCCTTGTCGCTTTGGCTCTCGGGGTTGCTTATATGACCTTCGTTGTCGACGTTCGTGATGAGGCTGAGCAGCAACTTCGAGAGTGTTATCTGAGCTTGACCGCTGAGGTTCCGCAAGATCAAGCAGAGAGCGCAATTCTGGCGGGGGAGGAAGCGCTGAGGCACTTGGATTTAGCCCACTTAATGGGTTCAACAAAGCCTCGACCATTGAATGCGGATTCAATCGTTCAAAAGAGGGACGAATTTCAGAAACAAATGAGGCAGTTCAAGAAAGACTACCATGACGACTACCTGCCTAAAGAGCTGAAGAATGAGGAGAATGAGGAGGACAGTCAGGACGAAGATGTTAAGAAGAGGGATTACCGGCGAATTGTCTCGCAATCAAAATTTGTTTCGAGGGTCGCTCGATTGAGAGCCGGGAAAGCTCTTGAGGTGATGGAGAAGCGTGGTCTGAGCGCTGAAGCAAAGATTGAACGGCAGTATTTAGTCGCGTTGGAATTTTTAGTCGTGGGCGACTGGTTAGAAGCCAATGAGGCCTTTGGAAGACTTGAGCGCCTTTCGAATATCAAGACAGACGATGAGGACAAGGATGCCGGACCGTCGACCCTTCGCCGACGCTTTCATGAACTATCAAAAGTCATGAAGGTTTTGCTCGTCGTTATGGGACGTGTTAACGGACCAAAGACTGTCGCTGAGAGAATTGACTTCATTCAGCAGCCATCCCAGAATACGACTCGGTCGGCTTTTTTAGCAGGCGTTTATACTTATCTCAAGCTACGCGTTGTGGAATTGGAAACGCTTGATGTCATCTTCAAGAAAGGTCGGAGCAAAGCGAACTACGATTTAGCGGCTCAGGCGAAAGCGCTAAAGCTATCCTTGGCCTATGTCAAATATGAAGATCAATTGAAATCTGCGATTGGCGACGAAAATATTCCCGAGAAGGCGGCGTGGAATCTTGCTGTCTCTCAAGAGAAGAAGGCGAGCTATGAGTCTTTTCGTAAGACGGTGCTCTTGGAGACGGCGAAGCTGTCGAAGCTCACTGATAGGCAGGACGAAACGCTCTACTATCGACTGCAAGACCTATTTTATCGCACTCAAGTGAAGGAAATGAAGGAGCGTTATCTCTACTTTAATTTTGTCGATTATGAGTCATTTCACACGGCCTATAAAAAGAACTTTGAGTCCTATAAGAGGCTTAAGGGCAGTGATGATAAGGCGTATGCCCATTGGAGGGATAGCCTGAACTACGCGCTGAAGTGCCAGTCCCTAGATAAGACTTTTAAGCTGCCAACAGAGTTTGGCCGCGATGGAATCACGCTCGTCATTCAACAGGGATATTTTGTTGCCCGATTGAGTCAGGGCCGAGGATCCCAGGAAGAAATGAAACGCAAAGATTGGGCTTGGTTCTATCAATTGATCTTAGCCGCCAGTCGAGCGGGTGTTTATAGTCACTTTATGGGTCGGGAAGTGATTGAGCGGCTCGCCGAGAAGGGAGTTTTCTCCGAAGAGATTCGCAAGGCGCCCGAAGATGTTTATTGTCGATTTTGGAGAGGAATGAAAGGTCCAGTCGTTGGGAACGCTCGATTGAACACAGATGACGCAAGAAAAATCCATGAGATCTATCAGCGCATGTTAAGCGAATGCATCGCGGATCTCAATTTTGCGCTGGCCAGTGATTCCCTAAATGAAGTCTTTCGCTCCGTAGCCTTGACGGAGAGATTGTATTTATATCTAAAAAAAATCGGTCACGCTCGGACCATCAAAAAACTTAAGGGGCTGGAGGCGATTCAGAAAGAAATGGAGTGGGCGATTGGGCGCCATCCGACTCCTGAGTTACCCTTGAATCTACTCATTAAGTTTCGCCGAGATTGGAAGGTGACCAAGCACTTAGAGGAATTAGATAGAGTTCAGCAATACATTGCCGAGCGCTGGCGCTTAAGCAAGACGGGCGCTGCTGCGGGGGCCGTTTCGGGATTGATAGGGAAAGAGCGTTCGACAGACGATCCGCTTCACCCAATGACGAGCGCCGAACATAAATCACTCAATCATCGTCTGATTCGGGCACAGGCAAATCGGCTCAATGTTCACGGGGATAATGCCGAAGCGCTCGTCTTGATCGAAAAAGGACTAAAAATCCGGGTACGCGCCGACCTTCTCTGTGAGAAGGCCCATGCCCACCTCGGTTTAGGACAGATAAAATTGGCGCGCTCCGCTTATCAGTCTCTCATCGAAACTCATGGTGACGAAAAACCGATCGTATATTGGGGTGAGGATCGCTTAAAAAGTTTACGGGTGGCTATGGAAGCCCTCCCAGGAAAGAGTGGAGAGTAAAGTCTGGAAGGGGGCTCCAAGGGAAGAGTTCTGGGAAGAACAGAGGTCGAGGAGTCTCCAGGAGGAATCGGCTCCTCTTGCGAATTCGATGGAGTGTCCTATTAGAAGGAAAGTTGGCAAAAGCTCTGGTCTTCGTCTATATCAGAGGGGACGATGGTTATTGCCTGTGAGGACCTTTAAGAATTGGTCAGCACACTGTCTGGAATCATTCCTCTTGATAAATGGACTTGTTAAAGTCATTTAGGGTAGATCTTTAGGGCCGCACTCATGACCGACCATGATCCGCGAAACATTCAAATGGGCCAATGGGCCTTGCAGCGGGGATGGCTGTCCCGGGAACAATGTCGTTCTTTTCTCGAAGAGGCGACCTCTCAGGGACGATCAATCGCAGAGTTGGCGCTCCGTAGACGCGTTCTAAGTGGCCAACAGGCACAAACCCTTATTCAGCATAGCGGCTGGTCTGACAGCGCGAACAGCGCTCTTATCACACCCAAACAAGACTCAGGGCCACAAAGGACATCGGGATCAAAACAAGATTCTGGGAACCCTCGGACTCCAACGTCCTCCCTCCGGTCCACGACTCAGAGATTGCCAGAGATTGGAGAGGATGTCGAGGGCTACAAAATTGTGTCCTTGCTCGGCAAAGGTGGAATGGGGGCCGTTTACAAGGCTCGCAGCGCAAACGGGTCTGAATTTGCATTGAAGTTCATTCTCCAGGGTTCTGAGAAGTCGATGGCCCGTTTTGAAAGGGAGGCCCAGGCTGTCGCGGCGGTAGACACTCATCCAAACATTGTTTCGATTCACAAGTTGTCTCGTCATGGTTCCTACTCGTACATTGTGCTCGATTACGTTGAGGGTCAGAGCATGGACAATATTCTGAAGGACAAAGAAACAGAGAATGCGGATAAGACGCTTATTTGGGTTGGGAAAATCGCCGCAGCGCTGAAGATAGTGCATAGTCGGGGGATCACTCATCGCGATATCAAGCCTGCAAACATTCTCATTCGAAAAGACAGTGGAGAGCCGCTGCTGACCGATTTTGGTTTGGCGAAAATGGACGATGGCCAGCAATTGACACACTCAAGGGAAGTGCTTGGGACGCCTCACTACATGGCCCCTGAACAAGCAGGAACGGAAAAGGACCGTATTGGACCAGGGAGCGATATTTGGGCGCTTGGTGTGATTCTCTATCAAGCGTGCACTGGACAA
Source organism: Planctomycetota bacterium (assembly GCA_029210225.1). GTDB lineage: Bacteria > Planctomycetota > J058 > J058 > JARGOJ01 > JARGOJ01. Next base: position 3 of record JARGOJ010000952.1, on the reverse strand, counting down.
CTT
>JARGOJ010000951.1 GCA_029210225.1 Planctomycetota bacterium | reverse complement strand
CGCTTTGCCGTTGAAGCGGCCCTCCGCAGGTTGACAAATCACATTCACTCGGCCTCTCTGGATGAGATTCTGCTCTCCCTCGGTGACGAGATCCGTGGCTTGTTCAAGACCCAACGCATCACTATTTACATGCTGGATCGCTTCAAGAAGGAGATTTACTCCAAGGTCATGGATGGCTCTGAAGTCAAAGAGATCCGAGTTCCTGTAGGGGTCCAAAGCCTCGCGGGATTCGTAGCGATCTCGGGACGTGCGCTGCGAATCAACGATGCTTATGACGACGCGGAGCTTCGAACCATCAGCCCCGAGCTGCACTTCGATATGCGTTGGGACCAAAAGACCGGATTTCGGACCAAGCAGGTCCTAGTTGTTCCTGTGAAAGCAAGGCGCCGAGTGGAAGGCGTCATTCAATTGGTGAACCACGATAACAACAAGCCTTTTACTAAACGGCAAGAGCAAACCTTGCTTGAGGTCGCGGAAACCCTCTCCATCGCATTTAACAATCAGCGCCAGATCACCGTGCGCCGCTCCCGTTTTGATTATCTGATCTCTAAAGACTATGTCAACGAAGATATACTCGACGCGGCCCGGGGACTTTCCCAGAAGGACGGGAGCTCCGTCGAATGCCAGTTGATTGATAAATACAAAATCCCTAAAAAGGAAATCCTGATCTCGGCGAGTCGCTTCTTCCGGGTTCAGACAATGGAATACAACGAAGAGGTGCCGACGCCCCCTGAAGAGGTCCTCGTCCATTTCACTATTGATTACTGTAAGTATCACTCATGCTTTCCCCTTTCTGTGGAAGAGAACAAGGTCGTCCTCGTCATGTCCAATCCAAAGGACGTGATCACTCGGGACGACATCGCTCAGCGATTGAACAAAGAAGACGTCGAAGTGAGAGTCGCCGTCCACGAAGACATCCTCAGGTTCATTGACAAGTTCTTCCCCCAGCCCGAAGTCACCGAAGACCTTCCTCCCGAAGTCGGCGCCCTGAGCGATATTATTGGTCAAATGGACCAGGAGCGTCTGGAAGACGATCCGAACGCTCAAGTCTCGGATGAGGCTGTTGGGGGAGTCACCAATGATGAAGATGCCTCGGGCCTCATTCGCCTGGTGAATCAAATCATTGAACACGCGTATCACCGGGGCGTATCGGATATCCATGTCGAGCCATACACTGAAGACGATTGTGTCGTTCGCTTTCGAATTGACGGCGTCTGTCAGAATTATACGACTGTGCCAAGACGTTACGCTCGCGCCATGGTGTCGCGCCTTAAGATTATGTCGGGGCTAGATATCGCTGAGCGTCGTCTGCCTCAGGACGGCAAGATTAAATTTAAGAACTTCGGCGCTCTCGATATTGAATTGCGTGTTGCGACCTTGCCGACCCAAGGAGGGCAGGAAGACTGTGTGATGCGTATTCTTGCGGCCTCTGAGCCAATGCCGCTTGATAATATGGGCTTCACTGAAGAGAACCTGACTGGTTTTAAAGACGCCGTCTCGAAACCCTACGGATTGGTTTTAGTCGTGGGTCCAACGGGTTCTGGTAAGACAACGACATTGCACAGCGCCTTGGGTTACATCAATAAGCCAGAGACAAAAATATGGACGGCGGAAGACCCGGTTGAGATCACTCAGAAGGGACTGCGTCAGGTCCAGGTTTCGGCGAAGATTGGTTTCACATTTGAGAGAGCCCTCAGGGCTTTCCTTCGCGCCGACCCCGACGTGATTATGATTGGTGAAATGCGCGATGCAGAGACGGCGGAAGCGGGTGTGGAAGCGTCCTTGACGGGTCACTTGGTTTTCTCGACCTTGCACACAAACAGCGCGCCCGAGACGGTGACGCGCCTGCTAGATATGGGTCTCGATCCCTATTCGTTCGGAGACAGTTTGTTGGGTGTGCTCGCGCAGCGACTCATGCGCCGACTTTGCAGTGAGTGCAAAGAGACTTATAAACCTGACGCAGAAGAGATAGAGATGTTTCGCCGGGAGTTCGATTACGATCCAGGGTGGGAGCAGTTTAATCTCGCGTCGACGGAGGATTTGTTCCGCAAGTCTGACTCGAATGAAAATTGCCGGAAGTGTGGTGGTTCGGGGTACAAAGGGCGAATGGGTATTCACGAGTTCATGCCTGGCTCCGATGGCATCCGCGGAGTCATTTATTCCAAAGGACTGGTGAGGGAGTTGCGCGAGGTCGCTATCAATGAAGGAATGACGACGTTGAAGCAGGATGGAATTCGGAAGGTCATGGCTGGTCATACTGATATCTCCGAGGTGCGACGGGTGTGTATCAAGTAATAGATTGATCACGGTAAGCGTTTTGGATTTTGTTTTTTATGGCCTGGGGGTTCGCTCCTTTGGAATCATTGACGACATATATATGCAATAAATTGCCAGGCGTCGTCGCTCGCTATGACATCCTTGAAGAGATCGATCGAGGAGGTCAGGCGGCGGTCGTTCGGGTTCGGGAGCGCCACAGTAAGAGAGAGGGTGCGTTAAAGATCAGCCTTGAATTTGATGGGGAGCCAGCAACCCTCGCCCGATTCGAGAGAGAAGCGAAGGTCCTGGTTGAATTGGATCACTCCAATATAGTGGGGGTGAGGGAATATGGGGCTGAGAACAATATTCCCTATATGGTGATGGAGAAGGTCTCTGGGCAAAGCTTGGACGCCGTCGTCAAACAATCATTGTCAAAGGAAAATGAAGTTCCCGTTATCGATTGGACCGTTGATACTTTTCGGGAGATCGCCGAGGCGCTTGCATATTGTCATTCCAAGGGCGTGTATCATCGTGATGTTAAGCCAGATAATGTGTTAATTGATGCAACGACAGGGCAAGCGATCTTAATTGACTTTGGCATCGCTAAGCGCGAGCGTTTCGATTTGTCGGGCAGTTCCGAAGGATGCATAGAGTCTCTGACGAAGACTGGAGAACTCGTCGGGACGCCTGCGTTCATGAGCCCAGAGCAGCTTGATGTGAGCGGGGCCCATGGGCAGATCACTGAGAAGAGTGATGTCTGGTCTCTTGGCGCGACCTTGTTCTATTGCTTGTCAGGGCGTCCGCCTTTTGGTGAAAAAGTCGCCGGGGAGCTGTTTGGTGCCTTAATGCATAGCAGCCCAGATCGAGTCAGCAGTTTGAATTCAGAGGTTCCTCTTTGGCTCGATCGATTGTGCGCGGCTTGCTTAACAACGACGCAAGGGAAGCGTCCGACCATGAAAATGGTCATTCAAACTCTTGGGGATGAGGGGGCGGGGAGGGGCTTTTCTGGGGTCAAATTGGCGACGGGATTGGCCATCTTCGTTTCTTTATTTTTCTTTGCCTATCTCTATCGCTCACTGGCTGTGGAGCCTTTGGAGCTCACGGGGACGAATCCACTTGAAGTCTGGGTCTCCGCAGACAGATATCGTTTCACTGGTCAAGCGAACTATCCTGGAGTCACTTTTTCTATCGGATCGGTAGAGGCTATTAGTAGTGACGAATACGTGGTTGAAGCTCAATTGAAATTGCGTGACGGCGAGAATCGATTCCCGATCCGCGCCACTGATTTTATGGCAGGAGAGTTTTCTAAAGAACTGATTGTTCATTGTGACAAAAAGCCCCCGGACTTTGTCTTAGGTCAGGCGGTCAAGCTCGATGTTTTAACGCTAAAAAAGGGAGTCGGACTGTCTGGCCACATCTCTGAAAACTCCCCTGTTGAGCTCTATTACGGAGACAAGTCCGTCTCTGTGGATAG
>JARGOJ010000022.1:15903-23675 GCA_029210225.1 Planctomycetota bacterium | reverse complement strand
AAACTCTGAAGTACCGGCTCACCTATAAGTTTGAGACGCAAAAAGAGCTCAACGACTTCTTGATTGATAAAGCAACCGCGAAGAACAGCGGGACGAAATTCGCGATTCGCAACGCGACGATCGTTGGGCGCATTCGACACAAGGCTCGCTTTGAGGGCGGCGCTCTCAAAATGGAGATGAAGTGCCAGATTAAGAATCGCAAGCGGCCAAATATCAACGTCTTAATTTCCGACCAGGGTGGCTTTGACGGAGTCTTCGTCGGGATCGGCACGCGAATGAAAGCATCCGATTTGATCCTCTCAGACGATGCTCCCAAACGAATGCGAGGGCAGAAGATCATCCTTCCCGCCCATATTGTCGCCGACGTGAAAAACAAGAAGTGGAAGTATATGTATGGCAGCCGAAAGCCATCCTTTCCTAAAAGCAAAGGCATCATTCGTTACTACCTAGAGCGCAGCAAGCGTGGCACCCTGACCGTGAAAATTGGAAGTCGCCAGTATATCTCCATGCCCGACTCTCCTAGCGCGGATGTCGCCGGATCGATTGGGTTTTATCTGGCGGGATTTCCACTACAGATCTCTGAGATAAAGATGGAGGGCGTGCTCGAACAGGCTTGGCTTGAAAAAGAAGCTCAGCTGATTTCTCTGGAGGAGGCAAAGTCCTTTCCTGGGGCGCCCGAGCCGAAAAAAGGCAAGAAAAAGTAAAATAGACAATCTTAAATGAGATGCCTTATCTAAAGTGACTCACGTCTCGAACGACCGTGATCTATGCCGTCTTGATAAAAGACATGGCATAATTTTGACGCGACTTGGTTCGCAGAGCTTAGGATAGGGCACGTTTCGACGACGAAGACATCCTTCAAAGAATGAAGAAAACCGGGGACTCCGCGATGAAGCAAAAACTGCTCACACTTCTCGCAATGATTGCGATAATTGCGCTGCCGACCCTTGCCTATGCCCAAAGCTACACAGGCAAGAACGTCAAGATCACAAGGCGCAACGGTCGCACGATGGTCGGCAAGGTCATTCGTGACACTCCGGACGAAATCGAGCTGGAGCTCCCATACGGTAAGGTCACCATTCCCAAGTCCGACATCCAGAAGATTGTCGACGCCCAGGGACTCTTAGATGAGCACAGCAAGCGCAAGTCTAAGTGTAAGACTGGTGAAGATTGGTATCAGCTCGCAATTTGGGCCGAGAAAAACGACCTCGCAAAGAAGCTCATCCGCGACGATCTAAACATGGCTATCAAGGTCGATACAAACCACGAGAAAGCCCGCATACGCCTCGGCTATAAGAAGTTTAAGGATGAGCGCGGCAACATTAAGTGGGTGTATCGCAGAAAACAAGGCGAGCTTGAAGGCGTCGCCAAGGGTGTCGAAGCAGAGCGCGACGCCGTGAAGGATCGCCCCTGGGAGGAGAATGAGGTCATCCTCAAGCTCCCAAACGCTGGCAATCCTGATTACGAAATTCACAGCAACTGTCCCGAACCCCTCGCCCGCCAGTACGGCGATTTCATGGTCAAGTTGAAAAAGGGCCTCATCAAACTCGTCCGGGGTATCGACCCTCAGGGCAACGTCAAGTTCCGCAACCTCGGCCCTGGCGTCATCTTTATCTGCAACTCACAGAAGCTCTTCCGCGAAGTCACAGGTCAGCGTCCTGGTGTTGGTGGTTTCTACACCCCCGGCTTCTTCCCTCCCGGTGAAGCGGAGCGTTGTATCGTTGCTTTTCACGGGACCTTCGGTTTCTCCGGAGACACCTTTAAGGTGCTTGGACATGAAGGCACTCACCAGCTTCAAGGTCTCATGTGGTACGGAAACTTTAGCAGCAGACCTCCTTGGCTCATCGAAGGCCTCGCCGTTTACTTCGGAGACGGTCACTACCTCACCAAGTCAGGCGAGTTCAAGATCGGCATTCCTCGTGACCGCTTGAACACCCTCCGCCGAGGCTTCAAGACCGGCCGATACGTTAAGCTGATCAACCTCCTCTACACTCCCTACGCGCAATTCTCGGGCTTTCACTATGCTCACGGCTGGGGATTGATTCACTGGATGCTCCACTCCGGTCAAAGCATCACATTCAAGGGTGTGAAATATGATTTGAAGACCGTCTTCGGAGACTTTTTTAAGCGAAATCTTAAGCAAGGATTTCAAGGATTAGCCCAGCTTATGGGGGCTGCAAGCCGAAACGAAATCATCGCCCTCGCCAACCAAATGGAAGGTCCTTGGAAACAATATATAAACGGCCTCACCGTCCCAAGCGTCGGAGTCTTTGATAAGAAAAATAAACGTCTCTTTAAGTCGGAGTCCGTTGGATTCTCTCTGGAAGCTCCAAAACCCAAGCGCAACAAGTCGGAGTGGGAATTCGTTGACGAGTCTGAGTTGACCACCGGCCAACTCGCCGCCACCAAAGATAAATTCTCCAGCGCGAAGTTCACCGTCTCTCAACAAGCGAATACAGAGGTCATCCTAGACGTTGATAAGTTAGCCCTAAGTGTTCGCCGGGAGATTGCCGGGTCTTACAACGACCTGAAAGCTCTTCCTGGAGAGCGAGGCGAGCTTCACGGACGCGCCATGTATGCCCTGAACTTCTTAGGGAAAGAGAAGAAGAATGAGTTCCTCAATCCAGAGCCCTACCCGAAACGCGTCCGTGTTCGTCTCGTGGTTTACCTCTCTGGTAAGAACTACTTCCTCCTCAAATGCCAATCTGACGAAGCTGATTGGGACAAAGTGAGCGAAGACTTTAAGAAGAATGTGTTGCCAGGGTTTAAAATCCTGTTCAACCAAAAGAAGTAGCGAATCTTCGATAGTGAGCGAGGCCAGACTTCATTGCGAAAGACAATTGCCTGCATATTCTTGCTAATACTTGCAAGCGCCTGTCACCTCAGAGTGAAAGAGCGTCGTTCTCCATGGGAACCTCGCTTCCGTCGCCCAGCTCGCTACGACCGCCCTCCTCGGCTTCGTCAAAGCAATGACGAGGTCGACAAGCGCTTAGCGCGCTATCAGGCTCGTCGCGAAGCACGCCTTGAAAAGATGCCCGAATCGGTCTCATCTCCAAACCTCAAAGATTTCCAGGACGTCGTCAAGGCCCTTGATTGGTGCTATCGCCGCGCCATCGTCAAACGGGCCGACAAAATCCTTCAAGACTACAAGGCTCAAACAGACAAAGTTCGAATCATGACCTTCGAAGACCCTGCGGTCCTTGAAGCAGCCCAATTCGAAGTGGAATACCGAAAGCACGGCGCAGGTGGGTCTGTTTTCGTCAAAGTTAAGCGAAGAGAGGGTTTCAAAGGTCTCCTCGCCGTCTCATTCCCTCCCGGGACATACGGCCGTCCCTATGTTGCTCCCATCGATGAAGACCTCTATGGCGACTGGCCACCGGCTCGCCGGGGAAATAATGCTGGCACCCCGAAGTCGCAAGATCTCGTCTTCCTGGCAGCACGCATCGCGTGGCTCGACCCAGATGTCAATGAAGTTGAGCTTCGCTTTCCCGTCTCATGCGGACGTTTCCACAAAGGAGAACCTCGCCCCGGTGACCGCTTCCTTCTTGTGCGCTTCGAAGAGAAAGAGCCGATCTCTCGCCTCGCGATCGAAGTGTGTGCCCTAAGCAACTACACACTGAATCACGCCGCCGCTCAAATGGCGATTTGGATCGTCCGCGACAAGCTCACCTGGCGTCAATACATCAACAAAAAGCGCTCTCTCGGGCCAAGCATGACCTTTGAAACAGCGCGAGTCATCACCGACGACGACGCCATAGACGCAGCCGACCTCCTTATTGACGCCGGTATAGACCCACGCACGCTCGAATTCTACGCCACCTCATCCCGCTAAGGCGACGACTCCGAAAAGATCGTCGATAACAATGGCGAGAGTCTGGGAATTCAACCCTGGGCTAAGTGTCCCTCTGGACATACGCCACGGGGAGCCTACAATCGAGCCTCTAAACCGTCGAGTTCTTCTTATCTTGGACAGTCACCCATGAATTCTGAGCGAGGATCCTCTCCTCTTGAGCGTCGATCCCAAAACATCAAGGTCCTCGAAAAAGACAGCTTCGATCTTCTTGTCATCGGCGGAGGTATCACCGGTGTTGGAATCGCTCGGGATGCCGTCATTCGAGGACTGAAAGTCGCCCTCATCGAGAAGAACGACCTCGCCTCAGGGACAAGCTCTCAAAGCTCCAAACTCCTTCACGGCGGAGTTCGATACCTTGAGCAATGGGCCTTCGGCTTGGTCCGAGAGAGCATCCGCGAACGCGATAACCTCGCGGAAAACGCCGCTCACCTCGCTCGTCCGCTCCCCTTCATTTTTCCAATTTATGACCAAGATAAGTACGGTCCTATGCTCATAAACATGGGCATGTGGCTCTATTCCGCCTTCGCTATGTTCCGCAGCGACCGGCGCCACACGATGCTCTCCGTTGAAGAGTTGAAGAGTCGCGAACCGAACCTCATGGTCGACGGCATCCGTGGTGCAACCCTCTACTATGACTGCATGACCGACGACGGCCGCCTCACTCTTGAAAATGCCATTGACGCTCGGGATCGAGGCGCGGTGATCGTGACCCGAATCAGCGCCACAGAAGTGATAAAAAATGGCGATCAGGTCGAAGGAGTCCTCGCGAGAGATGAACTAAAACCAAGCTCGGAACCCTTTCCCATTCAGGCGAAAATGACCGTCAGCGCCACCGGCCCCTGGACAGACAAACTCCTCAGCGACTTCAAACTTCAGGAAGAGAACAGACTGCGCCCAACTAAAGGCGTTCATATTGTCGTCGATAAAGCCCGACTCCCCGCTCGACACTCCGTCGTCATGAGAAGCACCGATGATAAACGAGTGCTCTTCACCATTCCCTGGGGGGAACGAACAGTCATCGGTACAACAGACACCGACGATGTGGAAGGGCCCGACGCCTGCCGGGCGACTGGGTCCGACGTCGACTATCTGATCCGCGCCGCGAGACACTACTTCCCAGAGTTCAACCTCACCCGTAAAGACGTCATCTCAACCTGGGCTGGTCTCCGTCCTCTCCTCAGAACGGATGGAGTTGATCCTTCGGCTGTCTCACGAGAGCACGAGATCATTGATGTGACCCCTGGTCTCATCGCGATTTTTGGCGGCAAGCTCACCACATATCGAATGATGGCTGAGGAAGTCGTCGACCAAACCGATCTCACCTCGGCGAAGTGCCAAACTGGCGACATTCCCCTGCCAGGTTCCATGACAGAGGCTATGCGAAAGAACCCGCTCTCCTGTGGTCGGAACTTAGCTTCCATCCACAAACTGCCACCAGACATCGGTGAGCACTTAGCGCTTGCTTACGGAGATCGTGCGACCCAGCTTCTCGCATTGGGAGAAGAGCTCTCGGTGGCTCCAGAGCGCATGATTCCAGATTTGCCCTATATCTGGCCTGAGCTGCTCTTCGCAGCACGCCATGAAATGGCCATTAGCCTTGAAGATATCTTAAGACGGCGACTTATGATTGCTCTCAAAGATAAGGAACAGGGCTTGGAAATCGTCGAGAAAGCAGCGGACCTGGTGGCGCCAGAGTTTGGCTGGACAGACGAGCAGAAGGCCGCTGAGGTCCAGAGGTATCGCGACTTTATCGCGAGCACCCGGCAATTTCGTAACGAAACATAGAGCTCATCTCATCTTAGTTTGAAAGGCAAAACCCTAGATATTAGGGATCTGCCAATCGATGGGCTCTTTCCCTAGCTCCGTAAGCGCGTCATTGACCTGGGTAAAGCAGCCGCTTCCGACAAAGCCCTTGGCCAACGGAGAAGGGTGAGGGCATTGAATCACGCGGTGCTTCGCGTCGTCGATGAAGCGGGCCTTCTTCTTTGCGAAGCCTCCCCAAAGAAGAAAGACCACAGGGTCGTCACGCTCGTTGAGTTTTTTGATGACTGCATCTGTGAACTTGCCCCAGCCAGCTTTCTTGTGGGAACCAGCGTCTCTGGCACGCACAGTCAGAATGGCGTTCAATAGCATCACACCTTGCTTGCACCAAGGCATGAGATAGCCGTTGTTGGGCATGGCGCATTCCAAATCTCGAACCAACTCTTTATAGACATTGCGCAGCGACGGAGGAATGGTGACCTTGGGTTGAACGGAGAAGCTCAAGCCATGACCCTGTCCTGGACCATGGTAAGGATCTTGACCGAGGAGGAGTACTCGAACATCGTTGTAGGAGGTCTCTTCAAAGGCGCGAAAAATATCTTCTTTAGGAGGATAGACGGTTTGAGAGCCCATCTCTTCTTCAAGATAGGCTTCGAGCTTATCCCAATAGGGCTTCCCAAATTGCTCGCTCAAGACATCTTGCCATGAACTTGGAATTAAGTTCTTAAGATCCATCGTTCCCCCTGATTCACCAAATGAAAAGAATGATTGCTCTGACACAGCCAACCCCCAAAACCAAACAAAAAGCTAACACCTAGACGCCCGATCGTATAGTTCTGGTTTCTAAAGAATGAGATATTTTTGATAATTTCACGGTTGAAACAATCCTGGTCAGTGAGGTCCCAACAGCACTCAGTCTCCAGAGTTAGCGTCTCACTTCTTTACGGGAAAGACGCGCTCCATCGTTGGAATCTCTCTTAACTCCGCCCATTTCGCAGCTTTATAAAGACGCGCCAAGTTTGCAAAAATCGTTGTCGCCACAAGGCGGCCTCGTACGGTTGGTCGCTGCTTTGAAAGAGTTTTTAAGGCCGTTAAGAACAGGCCTTGAGACTGCTCGAAATGCCCCAATTTCAACAAGCGCAAGGCCGCGTTATTCTGCGCGGATATTGCGTCGAGGGGTGTCTTGGCGAACTTTGCAAAGAGGAAACAGGCATCAATGACAGGATCATCAACCTTGAGAGTGAACTGATAGCGCTCGGGATCCAATTTTACGGGCGTCCGCTTTGTATAGCTGAGCCCATGGCGAATTTCGGCGATGCCTCGCTCTAAACCAAAGGTCCCGGTTGAATCCATATCTTCCGTGATGCGAAGCTCGAACTCACATTCCTTCTCCAGCTTTTTCTTCATGTAGACCCAAGCCAAATTTAAGTGCGCCGGGGCGAAGCTCGGATCGATCGCTAACGCTCGGAATAGCGCCCGTCTGGCCGCATCGTATTTCTTCTTCTTAAGGTAATGGTGAGCGAGGAGATTGAGCAGGTAGGCTTCTTTGGGATGACCGAGTTCGTTGACTATTTGAGCAACGACGCGCTCGTAGTCAATTTCCCCATCGTTATCCATCAGCTGCTTGGCTTGTTTGTAATAGTGATCCCCGTAAGACTTGCCGACGGAGATGGTTTGGACGTCACTCCCTTGGCTAATCCTGAATTTTCCTCGCGGTAGAAAGAGGGGAAAGTCGTCGTAGGGGACCTTGAAGAGTGAGGTCCGCCCATTCACCACGACACGCTTTCCGCCGACCAGGAGCACCCGTCCCTGCTCAAGATTTTTTGGGTCTGTCTTCGCGAGGCTCGGCTTGAGGCTCCAGGTTCTCACAGCCTGATCGTCGGCTTCTGGATTCTCATTCGTCTCACTGGAATTCTTCTTGGGGTCTTTCTTCGACTCGTCTTTTCCTGGGTCCTGCTTGCCTGGATCATCGCTCGTCGTCTTGTCGGTCGTCTTCTCTCTATCCTTTGAGAAGCCTGGCCCATCTCGAAGCTTGTCATTCTTGGCGAGCTTGCCCTTTGTTTTCGGATCCTCTATAGAGGTTTCATTATTGCCAAGGAGCATGAATGCGCCGACTCCGAGAATGAGAACTCCGATCCCAACACGTAGCCACATATTT
>JARGOJ010000022.1:6761-15893 GCA_029210225.1 Planctomycetota bacterium | reverse complement strand
CGAGAATGGCGACGCCAATGACCCCGAGCAGGATCATGGGAGTATTTGAGGCGGGGAGCGGTGGCGCTTCAGCGATTTCAAAGACGCCCTTACACTTATCGCAGCGTCCTTTTTTGCCGAGATATTGCGAGTCGACCTTGAAGCGATTCCCGCAGTGTTCACAGATGGTTTCTATCATGGTCGCCTCAGTTTCAAGCCAGCGAAGACTACTAGAAGCAGCCCAACGGCGAGGACAATATAGGCCGCGTATGAGGAATCGGGGGCGAACCTCGGGAGCTTGTTGGCCTTCTCCTTTTCCACGTCTGTGTCTTCTATAAGTTCACCGTAGTCCTGAAAGATATTCGAGGATTCGTTCTGTTCTTCTTGGCCGTCAAGCTCTAGTTGAGCATCGTCCGTCGTGAGGGCTTCCATAAGTTGCAATTCTTGAATGGTCTTACGGGTCGCCGCAGCTTCGGGGAACTCACGAATGACAGCCCCAGGATCGTAGACGTAGGACAAGGCATCACCGAAGCGATGGGCAGTAATGTAGAGGTCGCCCAAAACAAAAGGAAAGCGCGGATCTTCATGTTGGTAAAGCTCACCCCGGGCTCCGGCGGGAAACTGTCGCTCCGCGATCGAGAGCGCCGCGAGGGCATCCCGTCCGGCGCGCTTCGTTCCACGAGAAACGGCGCGACGCAGCAAGGCCAAGCTCCAAAGCAAGTCGCGGTTCTTCGCGAGGTGTCGTTTTAGCCCGACTGTTCCCTTGCCCGCTTCGTCCTTTAAGGTCTTTAACTTGGCCTCAATCTCTTGAACAAGACCCTCGTCGACGGCCCCTAGCAAAGCTCGTCGTCGCAAAATGTTGGCGAGCAATGACGGGTCCTCTTCCAAGGCGGCAGCCCAGCTTGCCTTCGCCTCGTCCTTTTCGCCTTTGCGCCATTGAAGCGCGCCCTTAAGAACCTTTGCTTTGTTGCCCGATTGCTCTTTCGCTAAGGTCCACGCCGCCTTGTTCTTTCCGCTCAACCGCAGCGCTTCAATCTCTTCCAATTTGTCTAAGCTCTTTGAACTGATTGCTTTAAGCGCAAAGCTCCAGACGCGAACGCGGGCGCGAATGGGGTCCCAAAAGACGATGGTCTCTTCTGTTTTCCGACTGCCAAGGTCTGTCTCGCCAACCACCAATTCGTAGTCGGGGTGTCCATCGTCCTCGGTGGCGTCCGTCATATCCTGACCGCCTAAGAAGCCGGTGACAAGACTGTCTCGCGCTTTGAGACGCGTGGTTGACTCATCAGCCACAAGGGCTGTGGTCGCTCCGTAAACGGCCTTGAGATCTCTCTTCTCTTTTAGGCCCGCCAACGTCAAGTCGATGGCCGCAACCCACTCTTTCTCCTTTAACTTGGCGAACGCTGCCCGGCTTCCTTGGAAGGCCTTCAGGGCACGATCTCCCGAAGAATCAGCGAGGTAGCAGCGCCCAAGAAAGAATTGGCTAAACGCTCTTGCGTGCTCGGCTTTGTCACCGAAGCGTTTTGCGCCGGCGAGATAACGCTGATAGAGCCGCGTAAGCACGGTGATGTTTGTTCGTGAAAGCGACTCATAGGCTTCCGATTTCCGAAGGAGGCGTCGCCCTTCGCTTGCTTCTTTTGCTTCCTGAGCATCGGTCGGCAAGATCGGGACGAGGCTCAGGATGACCCCAAGACACGCGCTTAATGTCGTGGCTTTGTTCATTTCTTTTCCTCGCTCTTCTTCCCGTCTTCGTCCTTTTCCTCGGGTGCTTTAGGAGGCGTCGCTTTGGTCGGCACTTTTTTCACAGCCTTCTTCTTTTCTCCCCCTGTCGTGACCAAGAAGTAGAGTTCCCTCGGCCCGGTATCAATCCCGGTGAAGACCACGAAATCACCAAAGCCCCAAGAGCGAGCGTGAATGTCATTGGCGACGTTTATATGCTTTGGATACTGAATCAGTCGGCGCTTCTTACCATCTCGTCCACACTGAATAATCGGGTAGTATTCCTCTTCACGCTGACCCTGAGAAAAGAAATAGAGGGACTTTGAGTCTCCCGCCCACGCCGGTCCAACGTGCTCGAAAACAGTATCAATGACCAAGTTCTTCCCTATGCAGAGCGGCTTATTTAATTGACTGCGAATGTCGCAAACATAGAGATCCCAAATCGGATCGATGCCTTTTTGCCGTTGGTAATAGGCGACAAATTGGCCATTCGGGGAAAAGGTCGGCGAGCGAAGAATCTGGCCGCTCTCACCGGAGTGAACAATCACTGGGGTCGAGAGCCTGTAAGTGAGGAGAACGATCTCTTGGCGATCAACGCGATCTCGCTTTTCACCTTCGCCATAAAGCTCGCGAACGTAAATCAATTGCTTGCCATCGGGGGACCATCGGGCCTGAGTACCCTGCGCCAACACAGACCGTTTCCCGCCCTCGTTCGTCAAGGCTGAGAAGCCCTTGATGCTTCGGGCGATCAAGTCCTTTCCTGCATCAAAGACCACTTGAACATCTGGATTCTCTGCAGTCCCACGCACATACGCCGATGGGTGCCGCTTTATAGTGTCGCCGGTGCTCACGGACAGGGGCTCTTCACCACCGAGCGCGCCCACATGAACTTGCGAGCTGCCGGTGACATTACTAACAAGGCTATAACCAGGTCCCATTTTAAAACGTCGCCCGCCAGCCCAGATCAGCATGCTCTCGTAGGAATACTCATCGTTAATGAGCGCCCCAGGCCTTGAAAGGAGCGTCTTCTGGGCGACGACCTTGCTCTGCTCCTGCTTCAAGTCGGCCTTCTGAAATGCCAGCTGAAACTCTTTGCCATTCATGTTCCAGCGGGGCGCGACGACACTGGTATCCGAAACTCGAATACGCCCCGTCACAAGCGCCCGGGCTTCGCTCTTCTTCGCGAGCAGCGCTTCTAACTCCGAGAGGGTTGGGAGATTTTTTCGCCCGACCAATTCAAAGCCTGAACGTACAGGCAATTCTCCGGGGAGCAATTCTTGAGCCTCGCCAACTCCACAAAGAAATCCTAAGCCAAGGAGGGCCAGGGAAAGTTGGGGAAAGAAGCGGGTTGGTAAAAACATAAGGTGTCCTTGAGACTCATATATTAGTAAGGGAAACTTCTAGGTTTGGGACGCTGGACGACGACGGTTTGTCCCGAGGCGTCATTCTTTCGCCAGCTGAACTCAAAGCGTCCAGCGGCTTTGGAGGGGATCTTCACGAAGAGTAGGGCGCCGCGACTTCGCGGCCCTGGGCCAAAGATCCGCACCATCCAACCCGGAGGACATTTCACTCCGTCCAAGCTGTGCTCCGACACAGAGTACCCCGGTAAGCGATACCAATACACCCTCTCAGCGCCTTTGGCGACGTCGGTTAAGACTGTGATTCGCCCTACTCCAGAACCAAGGAAACCTGGAACAAATGCGGCCCCAGGGCCATCTGCCGGTCCAGATCCCAAAGCGCCAAAGAAGAAGAGGTATTTGATCTCGCAGGAATACCAGATCTCAGCGAGCACTCGGCTCCGCACAATTTTGCTGAGCTTGGCGATCTCTGAATCGGTGGTCAAAGGTCCCATCTCTCGGCTCAGCGCCTCTCGCCGGGTGAGCGCTTTGCAATCGACAAGCGTCTTCTCTAGATCCTTAAGAATCGCGAGGCGCAGCATCTTCGCCACGAACTTGCGCTCTTTCCCTTTGGCGACCGGGCCCTTCAAGGAGAGCTTTTGAATGAACTTGCTCACGTCGCTTTGCGACATATTATTAAGCGTCCTGTTTGCCTGGCCAAAACGAAGCCCAATGTCCAATTCCTTCAAGGGCCGTTTAATCGTCATTCTCACAGACATCTCGAATTCCTTGAATTCGATTAATTTGCCCCCCTTTGGAACAAACTTGACGTTATTAACGGCGCGATGCTCTTGAACTAGAATGAGGTAATTCTCCGCAGCATCAAAATTCCCGGAAAGGGTTGTCTTCCCTGGAGCCCCAAAAGACCCGGCAGGGCCGTAGATATGGTCGGCACCCAAAGCGACGGACTGGCTCTTTCCATCGACGTTCTTGCTGCGTTTCAATCCGTAAAAATCGTAGCTAACAACGACCTTTTTCGGCTTCCCCGACGTGGCCTTCGCCTTCTTATCAGCCTTCGCCTTCTTGGACGCATCCTGAGCCCGAGCGGACGCAGTGAATGCCAAGCAGAGAGCCATTGTTATCAGTATTATCCGGGTCTTCATCGACCATTCCCTTACTGTTCTTTAAGACGGCCAATCAGCCCTTGCCGACTGACACCATACATATAGCCTTTGTACCAATACGCCGAAACAATGGAGCGACCGAACTGTTGCCATTTGATCGTCTTATTTTCGAGGTCGATCCACGCCACTTTTCCAGCGCGAAACGCGACAATCCCGTGGCCGCTCGTCATGCCTCCGCGCCCCACCGTTTGAACGTCCTCGTTGAACGATAGCAGGAGCTCTGCTTTTTTCTGCCCAAGCTTCAGCAGGAAAACACCAATCTCTGTCGTAACTAGAGCCCGCTTATTGTCGCAAACAATCTGAGTGACCGGGCTCTTCAGTTGCCAGACCTGTCCATCCTTAAAGAAGTTCCCCGAGAGCGTAAGCAAGCTGATCCGCCCCATCGCGTTGCCAACCCAGAGTTGATTCCCAGTGCGCTCCAACGCAGTCAGAGACGCTCGCCCTAAACTAGAGCGAGTCACCTCCTGGAGCATTACATTCGCTCCCGACTTCAGCTCCAAAACTCGGACGCTGCCGTCATTGCCTCCAACGACCACCCGGTCTTCCGAGACCTTAAGCGGCCCAAGGTTGAACTTCGTCGACCCAGGGAAGGGACGGGTGAACTCTTTGCCATCCGACATCTCCAATGCCCGCACCAGGCCATTCTTAGTCGCGAAAACCAGACGTCCTTTGAGATAGAGAATCTCACTGACAATCGGTGACCCCAATGAGCGCGTCCACATCTCCTCTAAATCCGTCTTGCAGCTTATATTGATCTCTGAAACGGCTGGGAGCTGACGATTTTGGCCAGCTTCAACGATGCGGTAGGCCGCCAAGGCATCCCCTGTTCCTGGCCGAACAATCCACTTTCGTCCTCTATGAATCATAGGACGCGCATGGGTCTGTTGAGAATTCGTCGGTCCTTTCAAATTGTTAGCAAGGCTCGGTTGGACAACCGCCATCCCCGACGATTGAAAGCCCTCAACTTCAAAGACCGCGCCTCCTTGCTCTTGGTAATAGAGCTTGTCGCTGACAAAGAATGGTTGGCGCAATGGTAATCCGGCCCTTAACTGCCAGAAGCGCCGACCATCCAGATCCATACTCGTCAGGAGCAAACCATCTCCTTTGCTCTCTAAGCTTGTCACCGCCAAGCGATCGTCAGTGATTTGAAAAGGCTTGTGGACTATTCCCGTATTAGGAAGCGGGGAGTTTTGATAGATGATGCGCTCCCGGCTCCACCATCCTGTCTTTTCGTTGAGGATCTTGCGCTCAATTCGCTGTCCCCCGAAATAGAGGAAATTTGGCATTGTCATTTGAGCGACAACAAGCGTCTCTCCCTCAATCTTCCGAGCATCCTGGGTGACGTCGTAGTTCGGGCTGACTCCTTCTTTTCTGTCCACTGTATTAATTGTAAATGGATAAACGCAGCCCAGATTGCTGGTCACGACAAGGCGTCCATTGAGCAATATGGGTGAGCGAACAATCCAGCCTTCGAATTCAAAGCGGTTGACGAATTCAAATTGTCCCTTCGAGCGCGCAAAAACACTCATACGAGATTGATTATCCGGCAGATTTTCAAAGGTCAGGGCGTAATCGCGAACAAGCAAGGGAGCGACGCCAAAACGCAGGCACTTAAAGTCACCGCGAATGAGCTCAGGGCTCTCATCTTTCTTCGGAGATAGAATTGCTAACGAGTCGTGGGAGAGCGCAACAATCACTCGCTCTGTTCCCGGATCGGTGTTTATCTCCTTCATCAGTCGCCCAGTGAGACTGTGCTGACCTAAAAGGCGCCCGGTCTCTAGGTCGATCACCCGCAATAATCCGTCGGAACATGGCGCATAGAGAAATGAATTAAAGAAAACAGGAGCGTAGAGCAAGCTCACCCCAAGGTCGCACTGCGCCACGACCCGGCCGTCCATGAGCAAAACCTGAATCAATCCGCGCCGAGTCCAAGCGACGTAGGCATCTCTGGTCTCCAGTGACACAATAGCCGGAGCAACGTCGGCGTCGCTCTCAATAATCCAACGAGCCTTGCCCGTGCTCGGATTCAACGCCACCATCGTCGATCCACCAGTAAAAAAGACCGGGGTTTCTTCGTCGAGCACCTGAGGCAAGGTCTTGAGAGACCGACGAGTCAGCGGCCGAAGCCAGCTCCTCTTTGATTTTTGAGCTGTTTTCTGAAGCGCCGAAGGAGGTCTGAAACGCAGGATGTCTTTTTCCAGTTTGTCAATCGACTGAAGCATTCCTGTTACGCGAGCGTCCCCTGCGAATTCCGCTTGTTTCTTCAAGAAAGCCAAGACCAAGGTTCGCGCCCGGATCGGATTGCGCTTAGCAATCAACGCCGTCACTTGCTTCTCAACGCGCTTCACCTGTCTGGATTTATCAAAGGACAGGGCATTCTCATTGAACGCGACGGTCACCTGATCAAGGTCGGTGCCCAAGCGAGAGCGATCGTCAACATGAAGCCAGAGTGGGTTCTTGGTCAAGGATTCGGCGATCGCATCGGTGGCGGCTTTCAATTGTTTAGCGCGCTTCAGGCTCTTCGCCTTTTTCATCAATTCTTGAAGTTCGGTGATTCGACGCCTATAGACCTCACGAACGGCCATAGAGAGCTCTCTCTTGCGCCAAAAGTCATTCTCGTGATCGAGGACATATTTATTCGCGAGGGTGTGAACCTTCAACGGATCGGTGTTCAAGTCATTCATAGCGTCTAGCAACGCTGATCGATCCCGAAGCTCTTCTAAGTCCTTCTTGTAGAGCGGCTCGCCTTCAGCCAGCAGCGCTTTCGACTTCTTCAAGACCGAGGCATAGGCCCCCAATTTCAATTCTTCGCGCAGCTTATCCCGCTCAACACGCTCCGCCTGATAGCTCTTCTGTTGCCACGCAAAGCCCGCCACACCAAGGCTGACGATAATGACGACAATCAGCAATATCCAAGAATAGATGTTTCGCTCGGCGCCTGGCCCCGGAGTCGAAACCAAGTCAAAGATCTCTTCGTCGTTGCTTGGTGGAGGAGCTGGGGCGCGCTCAGGGCGTCGGCGGGGACGGCGGTCGGTTGTTGGCGCCGGTGATCTTTGTGCCGCCCCAGCCCTCGCGGGCATCTCGGCGGTCACCGCCTCACCAATAGCACTCTTCGACGAAAGCGAGGCCTCTTCTTCGAGGTCTGAAACGTCGGTGACTGCGGTTCCAATGGCGATTCCGATCGCGGTCTCGATCTTCCGCTCTGGGTCCTCTTCTTCAGCCGCTGGAACTGAGCGATCCTCCGCTACATCATCCGGGGGAACATCGTCCTTCCCCGCCTCGGTCCTGTCTTTCTTGCTGTCTATGACACTCAAGGCTTCCGCGGCGGAGAGTTCTTCTAGCGTCTCGGAGCTGTCCTCAGCCGGCTCTTGCTCTGATTCCCCATCGAGGGGGAGCTGCGGCTCAATTGGAGTCTCTCCTGAAGTCTCAGGCTCCGCAATCTCGTCTTCCTCTAAGACCTCAACGGAGACAGAGTTTTCTGTCTCAGGATCGGGGCTTTCCTCCTTCGGAGCAACGTCCTCTGGAGCTTCTTCTGCCTCCCTGGAGTCAGTGTCTTTAGATTCTTCGGCGTCTTCCTCTAGGTTGGGAGCGGGAATCATTTTGGCGGCGGCTGATTCGAGACCAAGCCATTCCAAGGATGTATCGGCGATTTTGATCACGTCGCCTTTTTTTAGTTTCCTTGAGCTGTCAAAGGACTCGCCGTTTAACTCGACAGGATTTAGGCATTGCAGGCTGAGGTCCTCGCCAAAGAATGATAAGACGCAGTGAATCGTCTTCGCTCCGTCAATTTGGACCTCACAGGCCGAAGAAGAGCCAATCGCGAATCGGTCGCCGAGCTCAAATTCGGAAACGCCGGCGCTGTTCGTCACTTTCAAAATGCCTGGACAGATTTTCTTCAATGCGATCGCCCCTAATTTGCTAACCCTACGTTTTACTATTGTTTGCTTGCTTTGACCTTCTTTGCAAAGAGGATCTTGTCGGCTGCGGCGAGATTGGCGGCGTCAATGACTTTGACGACGTCACCGTGGCGAACTTTCCCGATGGCTTCTAAGACAAGTGTGCGCTTGCCCTCGGCCTTCATGGCTTTCTCCAAGGTCTCGCGAATATCCTGAACGCCCATGGCCCGTTGACCGGCAATAGTCACAGAGCCATCGCTGTTTATTTTCACAAAAAGAAAGCGCGCTTCAACCTCCGAACGAGTCGGCACCTTACGCGTGCTCTGCCCTTTCTCATCCGATTGACTGCCTGGAGCTGTCAGTGTTTTGAACATGACAATCATGGTCGTCACCATGAAGAAAATCAGTAATAGAAAGGTGACGTCAATCATTGGAGTCAAGTCGACTTCAAAGTTGTCGTCCTCTTCTTGCAAGACCTCTTCGTCGACCAATTGATTTCTAAACTGAGGATGGTCGCCAAGAGAGATCGTCCGGCCTTCTTCAACAAGCTCCAAGCGATCGGCGCCATCGACAACGCCGTTTTGAAGCGCCCGAATCAGGGCTCTGGCATTCTCAAAATCCCAGCTTCTGGCACCTCGGCAAACTCGGTAGAGGGGCTCTGTCATTGGCTTCCCTCCGCTCCTGCGGGTCGATCTTTGACCCCGAGTATCACCTTTTGAACTCCAAGCGAGCGAAGGGTCGACGCCACTCTGTCGACAAAGGCAAAATCAACTTCGGCGTCCGCTCTGATCATGGCTACGTCCAAAGACGAATAGTTCGCCAACTTGGCTTTGAAGCCTGTCAGCTTAATTTTTGCTGAGTCTGTTTCATCACCGACTCGGGCCATTTCCTCTTTGTCATCTCCTTCACGAATGTGAACGATGATCTTGCCCTCAACCATTTCTGCGTTTCCGCTCTTGGCCTTAGGCAGCTTGACCTTCGTAGGTTGGTTGAGGGTCGCCGTCACCATAAAGAAGATAA
>JARGOJ010000022.1:0-6751 GCA_029210225.1 Planctomycetota bacterium | reverse complement strand
AGCAAGAACGTGACGTCGATGAGAGGAGTGAAATCAACCTCGAACTCTTCTTCGTCCATTAGCTGACTCCAAGACCGACTTCAGTGAGCGGCTTCAAGACCTGCCCCATTTTCCGCTGATAGTCGCGCTGGCGCTTCTTCACTTGATGAAAGATAAATGAGTGAAACGCGATGACCAGGAGCGCCACGAAGAGTCCACCCACGGTCGTGGCGAGGGCTTCATTGATGTCCTTGGCGAGGTCTTTCGGGCTTGCGCTCGCTTGAGCGGCACCCATTGTGTTGAAGGCGCCCATCATTCCAAAGACTGTTCCGAAGAGCCCGAGCATTGGGGCCGACTTACCAATCACGGAGAGCCAGTTTAGGTTGTGTTCAAAGCGCGGCTTGATATCGTCGGCAAAAAAGTCCAGGAGGACGCGGCGCAGAGCAAGGAGTCCCAGGCCCGAATTTCTGACCCCGTGGGCCATGAGTTCTGAGAGCAGCGATTCGTCACCATCGCAGTAGGCCAGAAGCTCTTCCGGCTCGCTTCCCTCATCGAGCATGTGTTTGAAGCCCGCGTAAAAAGTTTCGTCGTAGAGGCCGTTTCGCCAGAGCCAAATGAGCCGCTCGATCACCAAGCCCAGAGCCACAACGGAAAGGGTCAGGATGACATAGAAAACCCATCCTCCCTTTTCAAACATGGTGATCAGTCTATCGTCCACAAATTCCTCCTCGCGCTACTAATCCGACCTTACTAACAATCATACGGTCTTCATCATTTTGAAGTTCCAAGGCGTCGTTATTTCTTACGTCGATAATGCAAGCAGAGTTCATCGTCCCAGCGATCCACGGTCACCAATTCCAAACGTGGAGCTGTCTCCAGAGAGTGCCCAGCACCATCGCACGGAGTCGGAGCGTTTGCTCCGCCGAGAATCAAAGGACACAGCGTCAAGAAGAACTCGTCAACCAAGTCTGCGGCGAAGAGATCTGCGGCCATCACCCCACCACCCTCACATAGGATACGACGAAGACCCCATCGATCGTGCAGGTCCGCCATGGCTTTTTTTAAGTCGACCCTCTCCTCATCATGAACTTGGACTGAGATGCCGGCCTCTTGAAACGCTTGTATCTTCGCCCCAGGCGCCTTGGAGCTTGTGTAGGCGATCCTCTGGCTCCCGTCTCTAGGGCGAAAGCTACGCCCCTCAGAGGGAAAATTGAGGGTTCTACTGACAACGACACGGGCTGGGAGCTTAGAAAGCCCTGCTGCAAGACGCCGAGTTTGCCTCTCGGGACTAGGAAGAAGCGGAGGATCTTCGGCTCGAATCGTCGCGGCGGCAGTCACAATCGCATCGACTGAGTCACGAAGTCGAAAAAGATGCTCGCGGTCATTTCTAGATGGAAAAGAAACCGGATCGCGCCGGACCGTCGATATTTTCCCGTCCACAGAAGACGCGAAGCAGACAATGAGGTGGGGTTTGGCAGTTTGCACAGCGAAATTTTTCCCGAGCCCTGCACCTCGCAAGGTGCAAAATGTTGACGATTTCCCCGACGGGCTTTAGCATACGCCCCTCGCGCAACAATAGGCGCCCGAACCACAAAGAACCATTGAAATTCCAGATTTGTACGTTGGAAGGAAGATACATGAACGACTCGAACGGTGCTACGAACGAAGACACAGGCGATTACGAGGATTATTTTCCACATTCTCACCGAGTCTTTGTCGACGGACCTGCACCTGTGCCCTTCCGTGAGATTCACCTGAGCAATGGTGAGGCTCCGCTGCGAGTCTATGATTCGTCCGGTCCCAGAGGACACGACGTTCACGAAGGACTACCAAAGCTCCGCCAGCCATGGGTCGACGCTCGAAAAGCCCGAGGCGATACGAACTTCTCTCAGATGCATTACGCCAAGAAAGGCGTCATCACCGAAGAGATGGAATTTGTCGCGATTCGTGAAGGCGTCGAGCCTGAGTTTGTTCGTAAGGAGATCGCTGAAGGACGCGCCATCATCCCCGCGAATATCTGCCACCCTGAAATCGAACCTATGATCATTGGCCGGAACTTCCTCGTGAAGATCAACGCCAACATCGGAAACTCGGCCATTTTCTCCTCTATCGAAGAGGAAGTCGAAAAGCTGCAGTGGGCCACCCGTTGGGGTGCCGACACAGTGATGGACCTCTCCACCGGAGACAACATTCACTTGACCCGGGAGTCCATTGTCCGGAACTCGTCGGTTCCGATTGGCACCGTGCCCATCTATCAAGCTCTCGAAAAGGTCAACGGCGTCGCCGAAGACCTCACCTTCGAGCTCTTCATGGAAACTCTGAGAGAGCAAGCTGAGCAAGGTGTGGACTATTTCACGATTCACGCCGGAGTCCTATTACGCTACGTTCCCATGACCGCCAAGCGGATCACGGGGATCGTCTCTCGTGGCGGCTCGATCATGGCGAAGTGGTGCCTCTCTCACCACAAAGAGAACTTCCTATACACTCGCTTTGAAGAGATTTGCTTACTCATGAAAGAGTACGACGTCTCCTTCTCACTTGGTGATGGGTTACGCCCTGGCTGCCTCGCAGATGCCAATGACGAAGCTCAGTTCGGCGAACTTGAGACTCTCGGTGAGCTTACAAAAATTGCTTGGAAGCACGATATCCAGGTCATGATTGAAGGACCCGGTCACGTCCCCATGCACCTCATTAAAGAGAACATGGACAAGCAGCTTGAGGTTTGTCACGAAGCTCCGTTTTACACACTCGGGCCTCTAACAACAGATATCGCTCCAGGTTATGACCACATTACCTCAGGTATTGGCGCCGCTATGATTGGTTGGTTTGGCACCGCGATGCTTTGCTACGTGACTCCTAAGGAGCACCTCGGACTGCCCAACAAAGAAGACGTGAAGACCGGTGTGATCACCTACAAGATCGCCGCCCACGCCGCCGACCTCGCAAAAGGTCACAAGGGCGCGATTGAGTGGGACAACACCTTAAGCCTCGCCCGTTTCCAATTCCGGTGGGCTGACCAGTTCAACCTCTCCCTCGACCCAGTGACGGCCAAGTCCTATCACGACGAAACTCTCCCTGCCGACAGCGCAAAGACCGCTCACTTCTGTAGTATGTGTGGACCAAAGTTCTGCTCCATGAAGATTACAGAAGACGTCCGCGAATACGCTCGTCAGCAAGGTCTCGCCGAAGAGGAAGCCCTCAAGCAAGGTCTCGAAGTCAAGTCTCAAGAGTTCGCCAAGGTCGGCTCAAAGATTTACATCACCGACGAAGAGATCGAGGCGTCCCGCGAAGAAGTTTGAACCGCGCCAACTCATTCTTTAGCTTGTAAAAACAAGGGGTTGCTTCGGCGACCCCTTGTTTCATTTGCTCGATCATTCTTCCAGTGAGGACAAGTTCCTCAAACAAAGATCAAAAGCTCCTTGGCCATTTTTCGATCAATACACCGCAGCCCATGCGGATCTCATGAAACTTTTGTTATCGTCAATGAAGAAGAACTGTCTCAGGAAAGATACAACGAGGCCCCTGGAGTTTAATGGCTAATATTCTCGTCATCGATGACGAAGACCGTGTGCTCGAATTCATGAAGCAGAGCTTTGAGCCAATGCACACGATTCACGCCTTTCCGAATTGGTCCACAGCGATGGCCAAGGCGTCAGATGGCACTATTGATTTGGCACTTATCGATTATCGGCTCCGAGGCTTCCAAGGTGACGACATTGTCCGTTTCTTGATCAATTTGAAACTTCCCCGTGTCTATCTATTCTCAGAAGGTGACTCCACGGAGATGCGCGCCATCGCTTTAGAATGCGGGGCTCACGGCGTGATCAAGAAGGACCTTCTCTACGCCCCCTTGCTGCGTCAAGTCACCGAAGTGTTGGGCGAGAGTTCCGGGAACAAGCTGAAGAGAGGTAGCGGCACACACACCCGTGTCACGCAACGCCTTAGCAGAATTAAGCTCCTCACTCCTGAAAACAAGAAGGACTATGTGTCCAGTCTCCGCGACGACACTCAAACCGCCAATATTGAAGAGCTGGTGAGAGAGACGAGGGAGATGGGACGAGAGCAATTCTTAGAGAAGCACAAACATTTCGCGCTCCTTCAACTCAATGAATTCGAACGCTTGGCTGAGGAGAGTTCCAACATCACGAAAACGGGAAAGGGGGAGATGGGAAGCGGGCGCTTGGACCCAAAAAAGTCCGTCATATTCTTCATACGCAGTCGGGGAGGGAATCCTCAAACAAGAGTCTTCACAGTCGGCCGCTCCAAAGATTCGGACATTGTCATTCGTCAGGATTTAGTCTCGAAGTATCACGCAGTCATTCGTCAAGATGCCGGAGGCCTTTTATCTATCGAGGACAGTAACTCGCGAAATGGCACGTTTTTGGATGGCAACCCCTTGAATCCCCGCGTCGAATCAGCCTTTGAACGCGGCAACATAGTAGGGTTCAGCAAAATACTGCTGTTCAAATTGCTCTCGCCAGAGGACCTATTTGTAAGAATCCGAATGTATCGTAGCGTCTTTGACGAGAAGTAAATTCTTGTTTCTATTTAAAGATAGCAGCTTTGCTCAGAACTGAAATCAATCGGACAATCGAAGCTATTTTGACCGGCACCAAGTTTTCAGCACAGTCTCCAAATCACCCAGAGATACTGGCTTTGCAACAAAGTCATTCATTCCGCTTGCTAAGCAGCGCTCCCGATCTTCGGGTCGGGCATTCGCCGTCAATGCAATGATAATGACGTCGCTCGAATCGGAGTCCGTCGCTCGGATTTCTCTGGTCGCCTCAAGTCCATCTAAGACCGGCATTCGGCAATCCATAAAGATGACGTCATAGTCACCGGTCGTAAATTGCTCCACCGCCTCCCGACCATTGTTCGCAACGTCGACACGGCAATTTAGATTTTCAAGCATGAGCCTGGCAATAGCCTGATTACTCATATTGTCTTCGACTACTAAAGCGTTTATTCGCTTCAGCGCCGACTTATGGTCAGTCTCCGCAGCCCCAGGCCCCTCTATTCCAGGATCCTGTAAATCAAGCTCCCAAACCCTTACAAGCTGCCGCAAAAGTTCGACCTGCTTTATCGGCTTGAGGAGCTGAGAGTGGATTTTTCCGTCTAATGACGAGGGCCGGTCGATATTTTGGGCACTGGAGTTCAGCATAATCAGCTGAATGCCCCGCCAATCGGAGTTTCGGCGTATCTCCTCGACGAGGGCAACGCCATCCATTCCAGGCATATCTAAGTCAATGAGTGCTAAATCGAAAGGACGTTCGTCCTTATAGGCGTGGTCGATTGACTGAAGCGCCATGGCTCCCGATTGATCCATGTGAACCTCCACTCCCCAATGGCTAAGCATGGACTTCAGCGCCTCGCAGTTGGTTCGATTATCGTCGACAACAAGCACCCTTTTAGGAGTGGACAAGGTCATTTTGCATCCTGAGGTAGAAGGCTTCGTAAGAGTTTGCGCGATGGGCATTCGAAGGGTCACCGTAAACTTCGAACCTTGACCGAGTTCGCTATCGACATGAATCGTTCCGTCCATCAATTCAACAATTTGGCGTGAAATAGCCAATCCCAGACCAGTCCCTTCAAAGCGACGAGTGATGGAGTCGTCGACTTGTGAAAATCTATCAAAGATATGTTCGAGGAAAGTCTCCTCAATTCCGATGCCCGTATCTTCGATAGCCACTTGTAGTTCCCATTCCGAATCGGTGACTTCATTCGCGGCAACTTTGACGAACACGTGCCCTGCATCGGTAAATTTCACCGCATTACCGATGAGATTAACAAAGACCTGACTAAGGCGAGTTGCGTCGCCAAGGAAGTGTCTAGGGAGGTCAGGAGGAAACAAAGTAATGAATTCAATGGCCTTCTTGATGGTTTCTGGGGCCAGAAGATCGAGAATATCTTCAATGATTGAAACGAAATCTAACCGCTCATGAGACAGAACGAGTCGACCGGCTTCAATCTTAGAGTAATCAAGAATTTCATTGATTAGGTTCAGTAATTTGAGCGTCGATTGTTTTCCGATATTGGCGTAGTGCATTTGGCGTTCGTTGAGCGGCGTACGCAGCAACAAGTCGCTCGTACCAAGAATTCCATTCATCGGAGTGCGGATCTCGTGACTCATAACGGCAAGAAAATTACTCTTTGCCTTATTGGCCATCTCCGCAGATTCTTTGGCGGCGCGAAGTTCAGCCTCCGCCTTCTTTCGATCGGTAATATCTCGGCACACTGTCAAAAAGAGCACGGCGTCATCCCGTGAGATCATTGAAGTGCTCATCTCCACAGGGACCACTCGGCCCGAACTATCAATAAACTCACCTTCTCGTATGAGCCCTTGGCCAATCTCTGACAAATTTGACAGCTCACTGATCCCACTATACGTCTCACCCCGACTGAACTCCTCCATAGACATAGTGAGGAGCGTCTCCTCTGAGTGTCCTATAATCTGTGCGGCTTGGTGATTAACGCTAATGATTTTGCCGGATCCTTCGTGAAGAAAAAAGCTATCTGCGGCGTGTTCCATGAGATGACGGAGTTGAGCTTCACTGGCTCTTAACTTAGCTCGGGCAACGAGGGTCGCCAGGTTTGCCGCGATCATTTCGGCGCTCTTCTTCAAGAATTCCAACAACCGAGCTTGAGACAGGGGACTGCTAGTCCTAAAACAAGCGCCATTCTAAAGGGCAATGCACATTAAACACTGTACAAAGCCCTATCTATATTGCATTCTTTAATTAGCAATTAACAAAAAGATAAATATAGATGGGGG
>JARGOJ010000950.1 GCA_029210225.1 Planctomycetota bacterium | reverse complement strand
ATCGAAGCAAAAGCCGTTCGTAAACTTCAACACCCTGTCCGTAGCCGCATGCTCGAAGGTTTTGTTGAGTCCGACGAGTAATCAATCGACGGTCTAATAAAAAAGACAAATGAAAAAGACCTCGTCCTTAGTTTGGACGAGGTCTTTTTCTATGTCTTTTCGGAAGTTCGAATCGATCGGCCAAGCAAGTCTTACTCGACAAGCAACACTTCAACACGACGATTCTTTGCCTTCCCAGACTTGCTGCTGTCCTTCGTGAACGGCTTGAAGTAGCTGTATCCAGCAAAAGACAAACGCTTCGAAGAAACCCCGCGGCTCTCTAGATAATTCAGCACAGCGCGAGCTCGCATGCCTGAAAGCTGCCAGTTGTCCTTCACAGTCTTGCTGCGAGTGATCGGGCTGCTATCAGTATGCCCTTCAACGCGGACCTTATAGCGACGATACTCACTCTTGTTGACGGCCTTCGCCAGTTTGGCCAGCGTGCTCTTTCCACTCTTGGTCAAGCGGGCGCTCCCCGAAGCAAAAACTTTCGCTTGGTCGAGAACAATGCCATTGCTCTTGGAGTTAACCTTAAATCCCGAGATGCTTGGCGTCGCTGGCGCATTGGAATAACTTGTTGGGAGAGTTTTCGGGGCTTGCACAGCAGCCGTCTGAGGGCTCTCTTTCTTGAAAGAGGCAGGCGCCGTCGGGCGCTCGTTTGCTTTCTTTTCTGCGCGAACCAATTGATAACTGAGATCTTTGTTTTTCGCTTCGAGCTTTTGAACTTCAAGCTCCTTCTCACGTAATTTCAGAGCAACACGGGTTGTCTCGCGTGTTGCTTGGCGCATATCATTCTTATGCTTTTTGACATAGGCTTCTTGTCGTTGAAACTGGTCTTCTAGCTTCTTATGTTGTTTCATTCCAACACAGCCGGATCCAAGACCCATGATCGCGATCGATCCTAAAATGACACCAAACTTACCCATCGATAACCTCCTTGACTTGGCAATATTGAGCACATGAGCTTCTTGTCCATTACTTCGGAGATCCTCCGAACTTACCTGAACCACTGTTTCGCGGAAAATCTTAAAAGTTCTCAGCGGCGGAGAGCTTCCCTATGAGTAACGCCGAATGGGATGTCATCGTTGTTGGCGCAAGCCTGGCCGGTCTCGCCGCCGTCCGCGCCGCCCTCAACAAAGACCTCACCGTCATGCTCCTTGAGCAATCTCAAAAAACCAGGAAGATCCTCGGCAGCGGAGTCGTCGGCCTCGAAACCGGGCGCTTTATAGAGGAGAAGTTCAAATTCCCGATCACCGACTGCTTACACTCCGTGCCCTACTTAAAAGGAGTCAAATTCCACTTGGGATCTGGCGCTCCGATCACCCGCCCATTCTCTCTCCCCGCCTATCACGTCGATCGAGAGAAGCTCCTCAATCGCATGCTCTTCTCCATGAAGGACACTCCGGCCATGTTCAGCTCAAAGGTGACGAGCGTGACCGTTCATGAAGACCACAGCGAAGTCGTCGCTATTCGAGACAAACAAGATTGGAGCTTTAGAGGGCGTGCGCTCATAAACGCTTCTGGAAGTCAAATTATTGGCCTACCTACCGAGGACAATCGCACTCACTGGAAGGGATCTGTTTTGCCAGCGACACAATTTGTTGCCCGGGCTTCACTCCGTGGTGACTTGCCCGATCCTGGCTGGCATGAGGTCTTTCTGTCGAAGAACTTCGTCGCCTTCTTCCGCTCTGTCGGCGGCAGAATCCACGTCGAGATGACCCTGCCTTCTGCCCGAAAATGGCCCCAATGCTGGCGCGAGTTTCTTGGCTATCTGACGGGACCGATGGAGACAACCGTCTTCGAAGAACACGCCGCGTCCTTCTCCTGGGAATCTCGCATGACTCGTTGGCAACTGGGCCAAGAAAAAGTCCTGAATGCAGGAGATGCTGCGGGGCTTTGGTCGGTCCTTGGCTATGGAATCCGCAGTGCTGTTCAAAGCGGTCTCGCCGCTGGCCGCGCCTCTGAATTTGTCGGCCATACTCCCGATGCCTTGACGGTTTACAAGAAGGGCCTGGAAGGTCTCCGTGAAGAGATTGAAGGCGAATGGTCGCCAAGTGCTTTGAAAAAGGGTCATTGGATCGTTGGTCCAGACAAAATGACCTTTCGCGATCTTGTAAAAGATTTGTCGCCTTGGAAGCGTTGGAAAATTCTAAAGGAGACTCATAGTCGCCTGAATCTCTTTATAAAACCCAATCCATCGCGAGCGCAGCTGCCGGACAGAACGCGATGACCGAAACTCTTGTATAGAAATGAACGAAGTCGTCAGAGTTTCCCTTGACCGAATCCGCCTCCGTCCTTAATCTTTCGCGGATTAGGCTCCTGTCCCAGTCTGTAAAGTCCGGTCGGAATTGGAGGGAACATGAGCCACGCTTTAAAACGCGTATTTGTCCATGGAGGAAGTCATGCCACCCCGTAAATCCGACGTCCCTAAGTCTGAAGTTCAGTTCTGCGAAATCGCAGTTGAAAACAAACTGCTCAAACCGAAGCAGAAGCGTGAGTGCCTCGACGCCCTTAAAAAAGCTGCAAAAGGCAAAAAGAAGTCGAAGCTCACGGCAGCCAAATACTGCGTCGATAAGGGCTTCATTAAGAAGCGCCAAGTCAAAAGTATCGAGCGCGCCTGCGATTACCGCTCGATCCGCCTTGAGTCCAAGCTCTACGCTCGCATCGTGGTAAAGAGCAACTTCGCCAAGCGAAAGCACGTTGAAGAAGGCTTAAAGCACCAAAAAGAGTGCTACCTGAATGGCGACGACTTCACCAGCCTCTCTCAATTTCTTCTCGATAACGAATACATCGAAGATGAACAAGATGAGGCCATTGTTGGTGTCATGGAGAGCATGGACGCCTTCGAATACTTCAGCAAAGGCTCTAAGAAGAAAGCCCCCAAGCGCGTCTCAGCACGGGACGAAGAAATCGAGCTTGATGACGAGGGATCAGAGATCGATGACGATCTCGACCTCGACCTCGAAGAAGCGGAAGAATCCGGAGTAGAGGAAGCTGAAGACCTCGAAGATCTCGACCTCGACTTCACCGGTGGCGATCTCGATGACGAGGAAGACGACGGCGACCCCAACGAAACAGCCGATCTCGATGAGATCGATGAGCTCGGTCTCATGACCGACCACCTCGAAGAACCAGAAGATCAAGGAGACACCTTCGAATCCGTCGACAGCCTCGACGACCTGGACACTTTGGACTCCAACATCGACGAGAACCTCGACGACTTAGATGTTCTCGACGACCTCGATCTCGAAGAATCAGCCGCCGCCGCGAAGAGTGCCAAAGCCAAAGAGGAATCGGCCCTAGAACTTGATGATTCCGCTGACGATCTCGATGAAGAAGACCTCGATGAAGTCGGTGATGACCTCGACGATCTTGATGACGCAAGCGGCCTAGACGACTTAGACGATAGCGAGCCCGCCGCGAAGCTTTCCTCGAAGTCGAAGAAAGCTGCGAAGCTAGACCTCGACGACGAAGATTCCGGGCTCGATGACCTGGACGATCTCGACAGCGAATCGGGAGATGATCTCGAAGAATCCGACCTCGACGATTCCGAAGACGATCTTGAAGGCTCAGGTCTCGATGACCTCGACGACCTAGAGAGCGATGTAGACCTCGGCGACCTAGATGACAGTGATGCTGCAGACCTTGACCTCGAAGAGGTTGAAGAGTCTGACGTCCTTGAAGCCGCCAGCAAA
>JARGOJ010000949.1 GCA_029210225.1 Planctomycetota bacterium | reverse complement strand
AATGCGATAGGCGCGGAAGACGTTCGCTTGTTTCAGTGTCGCGGGAATGTCAGTGATATCACGATTTTCAAGTCCCGATCGGGTGCCCGGCACTTCGCGAATGACGAGGTTCTCATGCTTAACCAGGGCTAAGCTGCCGCGCTCGTTCGCAACTTCGAGGACCTTGACGGGGAAGACGCTCACTTCAGTTTCCGCGCCGGGCTTTAAGTCGGCGAATTTGATCTCATAGCGGAATTTCAATTGATAGCGATTGAGTTGTTTGCTCTGAGTTTTAACAGTCCAAACGGTGAACTTCTCGCCCTTTTTGGGGCTCTTCTCTTTTATGTTCTGGCTCTCAATTTTGAAAGTCTCAGCGACAGTGTTTGGCACCTTCAATTTGAAGATATCAACGCCAGCATATTTAATTGAATAGTAAACGGTGCCTTCAACTTTGAGCAGGTCCTCTTCGGCGTTGGCGAGCACTCTGACTTCCGCGTCAATCTTTGGATCACGCTTCTTGACGCCAATCACTGCAGAGCCACCAGGTTTGGCATATTTAAATGCCAGGGTCAGGTCTTCTTTAAGAGAGTCGACCGGGAGCTTCATGTTGGGTTGGGGCCGACCGTTGTGCTGTTGAACCAGTCCTTTGGTCAACAGCTTGTCCCGATTGATCGCGACCAGTCCTTTCGATTTATCTGTGGTCAGCTCTAAATGTTTCACAGCTGCAACAGCGAGGTGTCCGGTTTCTTTTTTGACGTCGATCAACTGAAAGTGTGGGAAGTCAATTTTCGCGGCGCTTTTTTCCCGCAGCACCTGGCCGGTAATTAATATTTCATAAGGTTTTTGAAGAACTTGTTCGGGGAACTCAATCTCAAGAACACCATCGTTGATGCGATAGTCTTTGACTGTTTGTTCATTTCCGCACTCTAAGAGGACAAAGTTCTTTGGCAGCTTCACCTTCACGGCGAAGATTCCCCGGCGCTTGACCACGTAACGAATGAGCGCTCGGACTGATATCTCGGTGTCGCGCACAGTCGCTAAGGTTGTTAGATGGCCGATCACCTCGGGTTTGACCCGGGTGGCTTTCACGCTCAGCTTGAAGGCTTTCTTTGTGTGAAAGGCGAGGGGCGCGCCGTATTTATCCAACTCAGAGCGCTTGATAAGCTCTTCGGGGAGCTGGTCCTTTGTCTTTGTGATTTGTGTCGCGCCAACGTGTTCGTCGACTTTTAGCTTGAGCAACTTAGACCCAATGATGCACGCCGTGCCAACTTCTCGCTCGGTCATGAGGGTATGAATGGTTGGGAAGACAAGGCGCTGAGTGATATCAGGGACAATGCGCTCAAGGCGGAATGTCAATTCGTATTGCCCTTTGACAGGCGCTCTTAGCTTCACGTGAAGACCGGCCCCATCGTCTTTGGGATACCAGCCTTCCATGTTCTTACCAGTCACCGAGAGGATCTTGTATTCCTTGGGAAAGGCGAGATCGAACTCTTTCGTCGCGGCTTGATGAATGCGATAGAAGACCTTAGTTGCTGTTCGAGCGACGCCCTCTTCAATTCGCATGACGGTCGTCGTATCGGCGTAAAGCAGTGCTTTTTGCCCTTTGACTTCTTTCGGCTTTGGCCACCAGCGAACAGTGATATCACCGCCAGACTTTAGGTACGCAGTGACGACGGTTTGGTTGCCTTCGTCCTCGGTCTTCACTGAGAGGCTTTGACTGACTTGAACTCGAAGTCCCTTTTCCGGGAGTCGAACTTTGAAGCTTGAGATCGCGGCCTCTGGCAAGCGAAACGTGAAGGATCGCTCGCCGGGGGTGCTGTCCTTGATGGGCACAACAAACTCGGTCTCAACCTTCATAGAGCCGCTGCCCTTAACGAGAAGCGAGTAGCCTCCAGGACGACCCTTAACGGCCGGACGTTTCCGCGCAATGGCATCTTTGTTTTTGACTCTCAGTCGAGAAAAGGCGACTCGGTCAATTCCAAGAGGAACCTCGACCCATCCTTCCTTCTTGAGCACTTCGATGGAGAACACTCCGGAGAACCGCGCCACTTTTTTGGTGACCTCGCCACCGTATCCCGCAGACACGAGCACCCAATCGGCGGGGGGCTTATCGGGCTGCTCCGCCTTCACTGTTGCGGGCTTCTTTTGAGCGTTCCGTAGCAGCTCTAAGAATTCCTTGTAGCTCATGTAGATTCCACGGTCGTTCTTCTCGAAAATCTCATCAAGTTTGTCGAAGGGAACGTAGACAGTTTTGCGTTTCTTGATGGTCGTGTCGTTTTTCTTGTCCTCGTCTTGAGCAAAGAGCGAAGAACCAGGTGAAAGAACCATCGAAGACAAAACAAGGGACGTCAAAAGAGCCCGAGTATTCATAAGAGCCTCACATTAATTGAGCAGTGATCAGACGCTCGTTCCCACGAAACATGGGATTGGAGTGGGTACAAAACCATAGAGCCAAAGATGCCCGCTTAGACTGCGCGAAGACCCTGGAAAGTTCCAACGCCTCCAAAAAATATTTTCAAGAACTGTCATTTGGGCGACATATACACCGCGAATGAAACCATAGCTCTTCTATGTTCCAAAAATTTTACACAGTGATTAGAAAGGGAACAAAATTGATGGAGGCATTAAGCCGAAAAAACAGAATAATGATGCCCGGG
Organism: Planctomycetota bacterium; assembly: GCA_029210225.1. Lineage (GTDB taxonomy): Bacteria > Planctomycetota > J058 > J058 > JARGOJ01 > JARGOJ01. Next base: position 1,101 of record JARGOJ010000949.1, on the reverse strand, counting down.
TAGAGCTTGTATTTACTTTTCAGGAACCATAATGACCGTTGCACCTATGTGCCTCACTCCTTTGCGCGACTTTGTCAGCACCCACTCTGGGGCTCGACTCGAACAGTTCGTGCAAATTGTCGTCGGTCCTTTTCTCGTTTTCAGAATGACTGGTGACAGCCCTAAAATCCTCGATCTTGGCCTTGAGTTAAAAAATGGCCATCGACAAATCATTCTTGGTCGCAAGAAGGGTGCGCATCTGCGCTTCCCAGATACAAACATCTCAGGGCAACACGCACGGGTCATTTTTCACCGACAGCAGTGGATACTCGAAGACCTCGGTTCGACCAACGGCACCTTCGCCTCAGACCAACAACTCCCATCCAAATCGGGCGCCGTCCTGCAGGAAGGGCGCGCTTACGCCCTCGCCGATGTTGTGGAGATTGAATTCTTCAGCACTGAGCGGTTCTTCAAAGAGATTGACTCTCGGGCGCGCAATCCCAAAGACTCAAGACGCGTCAGCAATCGTCGCTACGCCATGATGCGCCGCACGACGAAGCGCCAACTAAGGCTTCGCCAAGGCATCCCAGTCTCGCTCAAAACATTCGCCACCAAACATAAAGGCCTCGACCCCGCAGAGTTCGCTCGCCTATACCCCTGCCCCTTCCTAATTTTGCTTACGTCTAGTCAACCGAAAGGCAAGAGCAATCAGGACCGAACCCTCTGGGCCGAACAAATTATCGTCCAGCGTGGAATGGCCAACCTCCATTTCTGGCCCCTCGCCTCAAAAAACGGCAGCTCCGAGATTATCCTTGGGCGCTCCGACAACAGCGATCTGGTTCTTAACCACCAAACCATCTCCAAAGCTCATGCGCTCTTTGCCCACGATGAGCTGCTCGGAGAGTGGACCATCGAAGACCTCAGCTCCCGCAACGGAGTGCTACTCGATGGTAACCCCATACAAAACGCCGCCCCCCTCGCCGACGAAGTTTGTTTAAGATTCGGTACTGAGGTCCTCACACAATTCATCAAAACAGAAAGCTTCTTCCGGTTTATGCAGCTCTACACCCTGTCCCACAATCTAAGTTGATCGGCGCGCTTGAAATGATAGTCCGACAACAC
>JARGOJ010000021.1 GCA_029210225.1 Planctomycetota bacterium | reverse complement strand
GCTCGAGTGTCTTAGTTCATTAGGAGACACTGAGCAATTCACGGACCAACTGTCTAAGGCGCTCTCATTTCAATTTAATGGACCGTTTTGTCACTTCAATTGACAAGGATGGACAGTCCATTGCCAAAGTGAGTCACATTTTATTCGAGCCCCGAGAATTGAGATCCTCTTGAGTGCTTTGATGCGATCGGGGGTTTTTGGGCCGGAAATCGTTACTTCTTCGATTTCGGCAAGCTCATCGCCACCCGAAAGCCGATGTCCGCATAGATATGTTTCGGATGGGCTTGCATTCGCTCCGCGCACTGGGAGCTCTCCGCCGGTGCAAATATTGAAAAACCACGAATCACTCGGGTGACAATTGCCAGCCCCCCACCACCGACTGTCGCCCTCTCTGTGCGGCTATGGGACTTGTAATTCACGACGAACTCATCCTCGACCCACTCCGCCACATTGCCAATCATATTCACCAGACCGAAGGCATTGCACCCCGACTCCAAGGCCGTTGACTCTCGGATAGGCGTGAACTGCGGCCCCACCTTCAAAAATGCATAGCGACTGTCATACTTATCACCCCAGTCATACTTCGTCCTCGTCCCAGCACGACAGGCATACTCCCACTCCGACTCACTCGGCAGCCGCAAGCCACCGCCAACACTCGTCAACCACATCTTTATCGCCTTCCACGAGATGTTCTTGACCGGATGATTCGGAAAGCTCTTATCCGAAGCCCCAAGCATTCGCATCCATATCTCCCTACGAAGCTCATAACGTCCCATTAAAAACGCCGGAATACGGACCTTTTGAACAGGTGTCGTAATCACCGCCCTATCCCAGGAATTGTCGAAGACTTCCCTCGACTCCGTCACGACCTTCTCGTAAGGACAATCCTCCTTCTTCCGCCCCATGAGAAAAGTTCCCCCAGGCAAGAGGGAGAAAACGATCTTTGTCTTTTTGTGGCGAAAACTGGCAATCCGATGACTCTCTCCACCACACTTATACGGCTTCGTCTCAAGATAATCGAAGTCCTTTTTAAGCACCGCCGAAACTCGTGCGATAATTAAATCCAATGTCTCAATGTTAGCCTTGGCCCAAGCCTTACGATCAGCGAGCAAGCGCTTTTGCAAGCGCGCGAAGGCCGCTTTCCCCAAGAGCCGATAGCTCTTTCGGCTCTCATGACCAGCTTTGTCAAAGGCCCGAACTAGAAGCGTCTGCTCCTTACTAGGGGACCCCAGATCAATTGAAAATCGACCCTCTTTCAGCATGACAATCTCGCCATCAACAATGATGTGGTCCCGAGGATTGTCGTCAATCAATCGACCCTCAATACGCCCATCGACCAAATTCAATTTCGACTCAGAGAGGTCCTTCATTTCAATCTTTGGCGGCACCCCGTCGACGATGACTGGAATAGTCGCCTTCAATCTCTCATCGCCATATTTCAATGTGATTGATATCTCCTCCTCACCCCCGCCAATCTTGACTTCCTTCTCGAAATAGCCATTGCGATCAGTGAAACAAGATTGTCGACCATTGAAGATGATCTTAGCCCCGACGGGAGTCGCTCGCCCTCGAATAACCGTGACCGGAGACTTTAGATAACGTGGACCATTGCCTTTCAGTTTCAAGGTCAATGCTTCCTGCCCAGTAAAGTAATGGTAGAGCGCAATCGGAAGCAATAGGCAGAGAATAGCGCTGGCTAAGAGCACCCAATAGCTCTTCGTTCGTACAACGCGTCGCTGAGTGTTCTCTCGTCCGTTTGTCAATCGCTCACAAATGTCCGTCATTCCAGGGCGTTGGACCGCTTCTTTCTGCAGACAGTCCGAACACAGCTGTTCGAGCCACTTCGGCAAATCGGGAATATACTCACTAAGGCTCTTCGGGTCATGGTGGACCATCGCCGCAAAGAGATTGTAATGGCTCTCCCCCTCAAAAGGCATCCGGCCCGTCAGCGCATGAAAGAGCATGACCCCAAGCGACCACACGTCCGTCTTTTCTGTGATTCGCACACGCTCAGGGAATATCCCAACCTGCTCAGGACTCATATAATGAGGAGTACCGAGGAAATCGGTGCTCTTCGTCAAGCTCTCGACATCAAGCGGACTCTCCAGCCACCGCGCCAATCCAAAGTCAACGAGAATCACACGTTCAGTTTCATTTTCAATGACAATGTTGTCTGGCTTGATATCTCGATGAACAATGCCATGCTTATGGCAGTAGGCCAAGGCATCACTGATATCGATAAATAAATCAATGAGTTTTTCTAAGTCGGGGAATCCATCCTCACTCCGAAAGGATGTCTTTAATAAAGTCTTCAGACTTTGCCCTTGCAGCAACTCCATAGAGAAAAACAAAACACCATTGTGAACCCCAGCCTCGCCAACTTCGACAATGTTTGGGTGGAAGAGCTCCTTCAAGGCCTGAGCCTCGCGCTGGAAGCGAATCTCCAGCTCTTTGTCCTGCCCCGAGTTCATGAGAATCTTCAGCGCCACTTCAGCGCCCGTGCGCTGATTCAAGACCCGATAGACCGCTCCCATACCCCCGGCCCCAATAGTATCGAGGATCTTAAAATGTGCGAATCCATCTCCGATGACGGGCATTCTCCCCGACGAATGAGAATCAGCCTGCGGACCCTTCCTTATCATCACCCTCCCCTTCAATAACTCAGCGCTGGACACAAAACGTCAGATGAAGACACTTTCTTCTTCGATGACAACTCTCGTTGATCAGTGCTCCTTTCACTAACGGGCCAGGCTCACAGCCACGCGAAAACCCACATCAAAAAAGCCCTTTTGAGGATGGGCTCTCATTCGCTCCGCGCACTGCGCGACCTTGTAATCACTAGTATTGGAATGGCCTCGAATGACTTTGTTATTGAGCCCCGAGAGGTTCTTCATAGCCTTTTCATTATGAGGATGGCTACGATAATTCACCTCAAAGTGATCCTCGCACCATTCCCAGACTCCTCCAATCATATTGACCAGGCCGAAGGCATTTGGGAAGTCATTTCTCGCGTCAATGTTTTCGAGCGGACTCGATTTCTTTCCGAAGCGAACCAAGGCATAGCGCTTGTCGAATTGATCGCCCCAGAAATGCCGTGTCGTTGTCCCAGCGCGGCAGGCATACTCCCATTCAGACTCGCTCGGCAATCGCAATCCGCCCCCAGCTTTTTTGAGCCAATCTTGAATGGTCATCCACGATTTGTTTACCGCCGGATGATCTTTTTCTGAGAGCTTGTTTTTTCTAACTTCACGGCCGAGGACACTTTGCCACTGCAGACGCGAGACCTCATGGCGACTGATGAGAAAGGGCGGGATCCGAACGCGATGAATCGGAGTGGGCATGACAGCGAAATCCCAGGAGTCTTTAAAGACATCCTTTGAGACTGTTTTCTTCGCGAAGGGACTCTCTTCTTTTGTTCGACCCATGAGGTAAGCGCCTCCGGGGAGCAAGCAAAACTCGATGCCCGTTTTCCTGTGGAGGAAGAGCGCAATGCGATGGCTCAGCCCGCCGCACTGGAAGTTCTTTGTTTCTTTGTAGTCAAAGTGCTTGTTCAGCTTCTTCGTCACTCTTTGGATGATCAAGTCGATGACGGCCTCGTCCGCCTCTACCCATTGCTTTCGTGAGGACAGTAGCCGCTTCTGAATCTTTCTGAACGCCGATGTTGAGAGAATTTTTATTGCCGTAATTTTGACGTTTCCAGCCTTGTCACTGAGGCGGAATTGAATCTCTCGCACTTTATTAGGTGCTTTCATTGGAATCGCGAATTGACCGCCAGCGCTGAGAGCAATAAGCTCTCCATCAACCTTCATAGTGGTCACAATGTTCTTGTCGAGAACCTGTCCTCTCAGGGTGTTGGAGTTCAGTAATCGAAGGGATGAGCCTTGAGTGTTGCTCAGCGTCAATCGAGGCGGCTCAGAGTCGTGAATGATTTCAATGGTTTGCTCCGTCTGTTGAGAGCCCGACTGGAGTGTGACGACAACCGAATTCTCACCGTCGAGTAATTTCAACTCTTGCTCGAAAACACCATTCCTCGTGGATCGCCACTCACTTCGCCCATTAAAATTGACCTTGCAACCAATCGGGAGTGCTTGGCCCTGGATCGTGAGGAAAGGTCGCTTTAGGTAAATGGGACCAGGGTCTTTAAGTTTGAGAACAGGCGCGTCTGTGGGAGCGAGGAAGTAATAAAGCGCGAGCGGCAAAACGAGGGAGAGAGCAGCAAACACAATCATTAAACGCTGAATCCAAGCGGATGAATGGGTCGTGAGCCCTGATTTTTCGCCCTCAAGTAAGCGTTCATAGAGCTCCTGCATTGTTGGGCGTCCGACCGGGTTCTTTTGCAAACAATCCGAGCAGAGCTCGTCGAGCCAAGGGGGCAGATCTGGAATAAACTCAGTGCTTCTCTTCGGGTCTGAATTAACCATCGCGGTAAAAATATTGTAAGTGGTCTCCCCCGAGAATGGAGTTTGCCCAGTGAGGGCATTAAACAGCGTGACTCCAAAGGACCAAACGTCCGTTTTCTCGGTGATTGGCAGCTTCTTTGAAAATATCCCAACTTGCTCTGGGCTCATGTAATGAGGAGTGCCGAGGAGATCGGAGCTTTTGGTCAGTTGATCTTTGTCTCCGGAGTCGGTCCTGCGAACGAGCCCAAAGTCAACTAAGACAGGCCTCAGACTATGCTCTTCAATGACAATGTTGTCGGGCTTTAGGTCGCGGTGGACGATGTTCTTTGCGTGGCAATAAGACAGGGCCGAGGCGATGTCCTTGAAGAGCTTGACGATCACAGGAAGCAGGGGGCGGCCGTCTTCATCTCGCATCGAAGAATGGAGCACGCTCTTGAGGCTTTGGCCTCGAAGTAACTCCATTGCAAAGTAGGAGGTCTCTCCCTCGACCCCCGACTGTCCGACTTTGACAATGTTTGGGTGCTCCAATTGCCGGAGCGCCTCGGCTTCTCGTTGAAAACGAACATGCAAATCTGAGTTGAGGTCTCCGGCGCTCAAGACTTTGAGAGCGACTTCCGATTGAGAGCGTTTATCAAGGGCTTTGAAGACGGCTCCCATGCCGCCAGCGCCGATGGTCTCCAGTATTTCGAAGTGAGCAAAGTCCTGGCCAACGACCGGGCCAGTCTTCTTCTGAAAAGAACCTGAACTGCTCCATGACCCACTGGTCGACATCGACTATCCTCCGAAGATACACATCATGAACGGCGTAAGAAGACACGGCAAGGGTCAGGTGGGTCATGTCGACGACATTGGACTACAAAATCTCGGGAATGACATGCGAGAACTGCGTGCAGCAGACTCGCAATGCGTTCCAGCAGGTCCTGGAAGAAGGAACGGCAAAGGTCGAAGTCTCTCTTGAGGAAGGGCGCGCCAGCGTGGTCTGGCCCCATGAAGACCCTGGCATCGAGCGAATTAGAGAGCTTTTTAAAGACGCTGGTATTGAGGTCGAAGCGATACTCGATGACGATTCGGAAAAGACTGCGATGCCCCACGGCGATGCGAACGCTGAGGAAAGGACGTCTGCAAAAGAAAAAGTAGCCGCGCCCGACGCGTTGCTCCCGCTGTTAATGAGTGTCTCTGGGATGACTTGCGCTTCCTGTGTCCGTCACGTGGAAAAAGCGTTGCTGACGGTTCCGGGGAGTGAGCAGGCGAGCGTCAATTTGGCGACCGCGTCCGCCAAGGTCATGCTGCCAGCCCATGTTGATCCTGAAGACGCTTACAAGGCTGTTCTCGACGCGGGGTTCACAGCGGGCCCGATTCGCGCTGTGGGGGCTGCGGCGGAGGACCAGAGTCATCCTTGGCTCGCGTTTACCTTGGCCGCCATCCCGGTGGCGCTCATGGTGCTCTTGTCGCTCTTTGGAGCCTCGAAAAACGTGGTTCTCTGGGTCCAGTTCTTGGGCGCGAGCTTTGCCTTGCTGGGGCCTGGACGTCCGATTTTAGTAGGGGGCTTTCGCAACCTGTTTCGCGGCAAACCCGATATGAATTCTTTGGTTGCTTTGGGATTGTTCGCGGCGTTCACATTTAGTTTGGCTCATTTCTTTTTGTCCGGGGATGCCAATCAATCTCTTATGTTCAAAGAAGCAGCCATGCTCCTGCTCTTCATTCTCTTTGGCCGGGCCTTAGAGCATCGGGCCAAAGATTCGGCGTTTGGAACGCTCTCAAAATTGCTTTCAGATGAACCTAAAAAGGCGCGGCGAGTTGAGGATGGACAAGTCGAAGAAGTCGCTGTCTCGGAATTGAAGCGGGGCGATCAGGTCCTTATCGAGCGTGGTTCGCGGGCCCCGGTGGATGGAATTTTGATTGAAGGAGACAGCGCCTTTGATGAATCTTTGATTACGGGGGAGAGCCTGCCAGTTCAACGTCAAAAAGGAGATCCAGTGATCGCCGGGGCGATTAACTGTGAGGGTCCGGTGACAATGATCGTGACTCGTGCGGGGGCCGAGTCGACCTTGCGTCAGTTGGTGGCCTTGGTGTCCCAAGCGCAGGCGGAGAAGGCTCCGATTCAACGCTACGTCGATAAGGTCGCGTCGGTCTTTGTTCCTATCGTTTTGGGGATCGCCTTGCTGACCTTGGCGACTTGGTTGCTCTTGGGAGAATCTTGGTCCTATGCGCTCAGCCACTTTGTCGCGGTCTTAGTTGTCGCCTGTCCCTGCGCCCTTGGTTTGGCGACCCCCACGGCGATTGTGGTTGGAAGCGGCTTGGCCTTGCGCCATGGAATTCTCGTCAAGTCAGCGGGGATTCTAGAGAGCTTGTCTAAGCTCGGTCTCTTGGCTTTCGATAAGACGGGCACCCTCACAGAGGGCAAGCCAAAAGTGACGTCTTTATTGGGAGACAAAGAGAAGCAGGGGGACGCGGTGGCGCTAGCGAAGCAATCTCAGCATCCTCTTTCGAAGGCCATCGCTCAGTCTTCGGCCGCCTCCGAGGCTTCTTTTCGCTTGGTGAAGGAGATTCCGGGTTTGGGAATCAAGGGTAAGACTCAATCGCGGGAGGCTTGGGCGCTGGGGGCCTTGGACTTATTGATTCAGGAGGGGATGACTATTCCTGAAGACCTGGCGCAATCTTTAAAAGGGGATGAGGTGAAAGGCTGCACCTTAGTTTATTTCGGCCAGGGCTCTGAGCTTTGCTTAGTCTTTGCGCTCAGAGATCAGCCGCGTCCTGAAGCGGCAGGTTTATTGTCTTATGTGAAGTCTCAGGGCTTAGAGACCTGTTTATTGACTGGAGATAGGGAGTCCGCCGCGAAGTTTGTCGCAGAAGAATTAGGATTAGCAAACTGGAAGGCGTCTCTTCGTCCGGAGCAAAAGCTGGAGCAGCTTGACGAGCTGAAGAAAAAGACGGCGCCCAGGCTGGTCGCGATGTTTGGAGATGGAATCAACGACGCTCCTGCCTTGGCTCGGGCCGATGTCGGAATTTCTTTGGCGGACGGGACCGATGTCGCGAGGGAGGCAGGTGATATCATTTTATTGAATCCAGGGCTTGGTGGCTTTCGGCAGGTCTTGGAAATCAGCCGGGCGACGCTGAGGAAAATCCGTCAAAATCTTGTCTGGGCGACGGTCTATAATCTCGCAGGTATTCCTTTGGCTGCGGGTGTTTTGACGCCCTGGGGCTTGGAGTTGACTCCGAGTTTTGCCGGGCTCGCGATGGCTTTTTCCTCTGTCTCGGTGGTTACAAACTCGCTGCTGCTCAATCGCTTCAAGGTGAGCCGCGCTTTGCTTGAATGAGAGAATGACTGTGTCGAAACTCGTGCCTTTCCTCGCTTTCGTGGCGATGCCTGTTCTTTATGGGTGTAGCGCGCCACCTCCGGTCATCCCCGAAAATCTCTCCGTGAAGAGCTTGGTGCTGACAGACAAGAACGGCAATAAGCGAGCCGTGCTCGACACCGAACAAGGGAATCAACCTCAGCTCGCATTCTTCGATGAAAAAGGCCGAAGTCGTGTGCTTGTTGGTCTGCTTGACGATGAAACACCGGTGCTTGAGGTCTCTGGACCCGACGGGCGGAACCGTGCGCAGATCGTCGTCGCGGAATCTTCACCCCGAATGACTTTGCAAGATCGCAACGGGGTCACCCGTATGTCCATGTCCGTGAGCGCTGACGGCATCGCCGAGATTGTCATCAACGATCAATACAGTAAACGACGCGCCTCCTTTGTTGTCCTACCTTCAGGAACCTCTGGGGTCCTGCTCCACGATCGAAATCGGAATATCAGCGGAATGTTTGTCAACACTGAGGACAGTACACCCTTTCTCAGCCTAAGGGACCGAAATGGCAAGGTGCGCGCCACTTTAATGCTCAACTCGGATGGCTCTCCGGCCCTGGGTTTCGGCAATGGCAAAGACAAGGAGGTCTTTCAATTCAAAATTACCGAAAATGGATCGCCTCAATTGCTTCTTAAAGACTTACAAAACACGGAAAAAGAAGATCCCAAGTAGCTTCGGGAATGATTTAGGAACGATTTGGGAACCTCGGTGCGAGTCTTGGAGTCTTAGAGTCATAGACTTCAGTAAAGGACTCTACTCTTATGACTCGAAGATGGATTTTCATTCTCTCTGCACTCACTGTCCTTCTCGGGACAAAGACCCTTGAGGCTCAGGTTCGACCTCCGCAAAAACGTGTCTTTGGCTGACGGATGATGAAAAAATGGCGGCCCGTGCGGCAGCTTTACTTGAGTCGGGAGAACAATGAAGGAGAAGGGCTTTTAGAGTCCGTTGATAGCTTCGTCAAGAACAAGGATTGGGTGGGGGTTGTTCAGGTTTTGGATCAATTGATTCAAAACCCTCGCTATGTGAACTCTCTCGCCTATGGCGAGGACGGCCTTCAATTCAATCTGCGGGAGCGGGCCCGAAGTCGACTGTTTGACCTGCCTCAGGTCGCGCTAGACCACTATTCACGGCTGCGCCACGTCGATGCGCGATTGTTGTACGAGAAGGCTGGAGAAGATACGGAGGCGCTTCGAAGGTTGATTGAATCCTATCCGGTGCCCTTGTATTTGGCGAAGGCATCCTTACGCCTCGCGTCCATTTACTTTGAAGAAGGTCGAATGGACCGGGTCAAGACAGTTCTGGCCCACAGCTCCCGTTTTGAGCATTGTCTCTCAGACAAGGACCGGAAGCGACTTCGACGTATTCGCAAATTGAGTGGTCAATGGAAGTTTGGCTCTAATTCGATGAAGTCTCTGAGCCTGGGAAAGCACCTCATCGTTGGCTCCGTCGCGATTGCTTGGGATTCTCAATCCTCGCGAGATCACCACGTTCTAGTTGCTCGTTCTCTCGTCACTTCGAAGTTGCTCTGGCGAAAGAAAATGGGGGCGCTGGTGACGACGAAGATTTTCGCCTATGGACCCACTCTTTTTGTGATCCATCGCCTTGGTGTTCAATCAATGAATGCAAGGAATGGAACGATTCATTGGACGCTGTCTTGGAGGCAAATGGACCCTCGCTTAGGGTCTGTGCTCCAGTTCATTTCTCCAGACATTCACTGTGTGGAGAATCGATTGATTATTCCCGTTGTTTCCATTGATCAAAAAGGATCAGGGTTCTTCCAATATTCGATCTTAGCGATCAAGCCAGAGACCGGCGAAATGGCGTGGAAGAAAGAGCTGGGGACTATGAAAGGAAGCGCTCCCAGCCAATTCTCAATGACCGTCAATCGCCAAACCCTCTATGCTATGACGGACGACGGAATCCTCGCGGCTCTGGAGACTGAAACAGGTCTTGTCCGCTGGCGGCGGCGCTACTTGGCGCTGTCAAGTTTTAATAAGCGAGCGGGATATAAGCTCCGCCTTCTAGCGCGGGTGGCGCCGAGATTGACCGCGCTTCAGAGCAAGGACGGTCATCTCTATTTCTATAACGCAGCGCTTCATTCTTTGATAGCGCTTGATCAAGATGGGGGAGCGCTGATTTTTGAAGAGCGCCTGGATACTCGTCGACAGCTCGCGTCATTTTGTGGAAGCCATGTCGTTTACCAAGGTCACGATGACCGATCCAGCAAGGCCGGTTGCGCCGACTTAATGCTCTGTTTTTGCCAGAGAAAGCATTTTGGTCTTTGCTCAAAAAGGCTTCAGATACCCTGAATAAAGTCTGGGGAATGGACAGAGCACTTGCTTTTCGCTGAAAAATGGGGTGACTATGAGGCCGTCGATTGGGTGAATGAGCTTGGAAGAAAAGGACGGGAATTGGTAATAGTCTTCCCTGTCTTGGCACATCGAGATTAAAATGACGCATCTTCAAAACCGGGGAGCGTTGTGTTCGATTGGGGAGAGAGTTTGGGAACTGCCATGAGGCCCTCGCTTCGACGCGCTGTCGTCGTTTTCATCGCGTTTGGATCGATGCTCTCTCCGGATTTATTAGCGGCCCAGTGTTTTCAAGGAGAACAGCAAAAGCGCCTTGAGAGAACGATTCAAAGGCCGACTTTACTGAGTCATAAAGAGACCACTCAGCGCTTAGCAAAGTATAAGCAAGATCAAAATTGGCTCGCGGCGATGACGCTTTGCGATGAGATCTTAGTCCAGGACAAATATGCTGGGGCGATGCTGGGGGATGGCAAGGGATCTTGGTGTAGCTTGCGAACTTACGCCAGGGAATTTCTTCTGGCTTTGCCCTCCGAAGGGATGGAATTCTATCGCCTTAGGCGAAGAGCCGCAGCCCAGCGCCTTTGGTTGGACGGGAGCCGGGAGGCCCTTCAGTTATTGCTGAGTCGTTATCCGCTCCCTGAATATCAAGCTCGGGCTCGAACACGGCTCTTTAACGAGCGGGTCGAAGAGGGAGCCTTTCACGATGCCTATCGCGTCGCTGTGGGACATGCCAAACTGTTGAAACGTCTGCCTGCTCAGCTTGTCTTCGCACTCCCTCAAAAATTAGTCACCTTGTCTAAGTCGGTCAAAGCATCTCAGAGCAAGCAGGAAGAGAGTGTCGCGGGGCTCTGCCATGTCGGCGAGCACCTGGCGTGTTTTCCTGGGAGGACGATCTCATTCGTTATTCGCCGGGAGCAACGGGACGACCCAGCGTTTCGGGGCGCTGAATTTGGTGGGCTCGTGTTACCAAAGCAGCGCCGCTATACCCTGGAGGCCCTTGTCCAAAAGGAGAAGAAGCCGCTCTGGACCCGGCCACTTTGTGTGCTCGGAGGTCAGAGCAAGGAACTCTCGGCGGTTTTTCTGGCCAGTGAACGTTGGATTTATGGCGTTTTAGAGCATGAGTTGATGCTCTGTATTGATCGAGTTACGGGTGAGCTAAAGTGGCTGCGGGATTTAAGGCCAAAAGGACCTCCCGCGATCGAAATTGGCGGCCCTGAGTTAAACAGGCCTGATACGAAGCTCTCTTTGGGCGTAAAAACTGTCCTGCGGCTCAGTTATACAAAGAAGCGGGCTGAGCTGATTGAGGCGGGGTCGGGAGCGAGGCTGGCCACTTATCTTGGCCAGGATGACGACCACTACTTTTCAGCGCTGAGCGGGCGCCTCCTGCGAGTTGACAAGGGGGGACAGGTCTGGGTCGATGATCAGCAGCTTGACGCGAGCCGGGATCCGCAATTGAACTCCGCTGGAATTCAGAGCATTGCTGGGCTTGGAGAAGCCTTGGTCGTACGACGCGCTGACTCGTCGCTCTTATGGTTTCCTGGATCAGGGGAGCGGTTTAAGATAGCAGGTCAAAAAACGGAATTTATTGAAAGCGTGCAACGAAGGACCAAGACTCTTCGTATTCGCTATCGTGGCAAGGATTATTGGGAGCAATACGCCTTAGCAAAAAAAGAGCTGAAACTCTCTGTCCCTAAAGGACCTTGAGTTCAATCAATTGTAAGAGAGCGAAACGCTCTGATCGAGGATACGCGTAATGTTGAAGAATCCCCTTTGGACACTGCTATCGATTCTTCTATTCTGCTTTCTATTTTATGGGGAAGCCGAGGCTCAATTTCGTCAACCAAAACAAAAACGCGAGTTGTACATTGAGGTTGATGACGAAGGCCTCGAAATGTTGCGTCGCGCTGAGCGATACGTAAAAATCAGTGATTGGGCGCTGGCGGTGCAAACCTATGACAAGATCCTCAGTGACGCTCGTTACACAAGCATGCTCCATCAAGACGCCAAAACGAAGATCATTACGAGCCTGAGAGCACGAGTCCGAGATATTCTGCTTCATTTGCCCCCAGAGGGTCGACACGCCTACGATCGCTTGCGTCGCGTCGACGCGAAATTGGCATGGAGCAAAGGAGAAAAGGGAGATCTGGGGGAGCTGGAGCGCGTGTTGTCTCAATATCCCGCGACGAGCTTCGCTGGTAAAGCGGCCTGTCGCCTCGCCGAAATCAGTTTGGAGACCGGAGAAGTAGACCGCGCTCGCAGTTATGCACGTTTAGCGCTCTCGACCTTTGAGAAAGAGCTTGGGGTCGACGAGAAAGTCAAAGCCTATCGTGTATGGGCCTACTGCGAAGCGTTGGGGCGTCGCCCCGTCGGCATCCCTAAAATCGTTGAGAAGGTCGATAGGATCGATGCTAAGGCCGCTGAGACCGTCTCAAAAGTGTCCAATCGGATCTTCGCCTCATTGCCAGAGCGTGTCTCGGGGAAAGCGCCGAAGTTAGAGAAGACCATTTGGTCCCACAGCTATCCGGAGTATCACTCGGACATGCTCGCCCCAGAGCCGTTGACAATTCCCCATATCCACCGGGATTCAGTCGTCTTTCACAACAATAGCTATGCCTACAGCCTCTCTCTTCAAAGCGGCAAATTGGAGTGGAAAACTCCCATTAAAGATGGCGCTTATGAGTTCATTGAACCCAAGCAGACTTGCGACCTTACCCTAGATGGCTCGCGGCTCTTTGTGGCTGTTGAGAAGGCAGGAATGATTGCGTTGGATGCGGTGAATGGAGAGGTTAAGTGGGCCATCAATCAAGCGCAGTTGAGGCAAGCAGCGGGGGTTGAGTTTCCCTTAACAGTGGCAGAGCCGTTCCCTGCGCAGTCCGGGCGAGTGTATGTTCCTACAATTACCCAGGGTGACAATGTCGAATATCGATTGACAGCCTTTGACAGTGACACAGGACGGACGCTTTGGACCTCGCTCATCTGCTCTATTCGCTGGGGAAAGGCGAAGCCTCAATTCAAAGTCATTGTTGATGGTCGGAGTATTTATGCTTTGACGGGAGACGGCGTTCTGACCTGCCTTGATTCCGTCGACGGCTCATTGGTTTGGCTAAAGGAGTATTCTCAAGGAGGCGCGGGGACTCGTAGGCCGATTATGGGAATCAGCGGGGGGCGCTTGCTTGTTGCGCCGCCAGAATTAAACAGTGTTTTTGCCTACGACCCAATGACGGGGAAAGAATTGGGGAGAGGCCCGAATAAAGGCGGCCCGCGAATTCTTGGAGTTTTTAGAAATGCTTTCATTCGCCTCTACAGAAACGGCGAGCTTCGTTCTGGCAAAGGCGGTGAAAAACTGGTCGCGAAGCTTGGCAAGAATCACCACCCCCAGAATGATTGGGAAATTCGTTTACTTTAGTCTTCGTCCGGGCTTGCTCATTGTCGATTTGACGACCGGATCGAAGACGTATATGAAAGATTGGAATGGGCTGAAGCAGCCTGGTCACGTCATTCCCTCAGCCGACCGTGTGATCGCTCTCACTCCTCGCGGCGCAGTCGCCTACGGCCTTGAAAGCAGCGTGAAGAAAGTGGCGTGGGCGAAGAATGAAGCGAAGGAAAAGGACGCCGCTTTCCTCGTCACTTGCTTAGGAAGTGAGAGCTTTCCCGAGCGTCAACGCGCCTCCGACCTGCTCATGAAAATCGGCAAAAAAGCGAAGGTGGTCATCGAGCCCTTATTGAAGCATGGTGATCTTGAAGTCTCCATGAGGGCGGAGGATTTGCTCTTTGAATTTGGCCGCGAGGGCTTGAAGACGAAGTGGGAAACCGTCATGCGTCCGGAGTGGATCGCTGAGGTCCCCGGACTCTTTGACAAGCTCACTCATAGAAACCCAAAAGTGCGCCTCGATGCCTTGGATCGTGTGGGGGCCATTGACGACCCAGATGTCCTCGTTCTCTTTAAAGATCTCCTCGCCGACAAGAACCCTAGCATCGCGTTGAAGTCGGCGAAAATTCTCTACCAAAAGGGGAATCGTGCGGGCATTCCAGTCTTTGAGAAATTACTGAAGACGGGCACTGAGAAGGCCACTATCGATATACTTGGCGAATTGGAGAAGCGAAAAGCCCGCTCTCAAAGAATGGAAGATCTTCCTCTCGCGAGGTTGGCTGCTAAGTCGAAGCACGTTCGCGCCCGAGTTCTTGGCGCAGGGCTCCTCGTCGACCTCGGCGACCGAGTGGTGATTAATGACTTGAAGGCTTTGATTGCCGATAAGGCTCCGGAGGTTCGAGTCGCAGCGATCAAGGGGCTCGGTGATTTGGCTCTCGACCGCGTGGGGCCTATTCTTACGCCGCTGGTGACGGATAAGGCGAGATTTGTACGAATGGCGGCGGTCAAGGCGATTTCGGGATTGGAAACGAAGATTGTCGCCGATGCGTTGTGTTTGGCCTGCCTGGACAAAGACGTTCCGATCGCTCGGACCGCAGCAGAGGCGTTGTTGCGTTTCGCGGAGGGAGAGAACGCAGGAAAGATCTCGACGGATGCCTTGTCGAAGGCCTTAGATGTCAAGGACGCTAAAGTGCGGGAATACGTCGTAGCGATGCTCATGAGAGGCGTAAATCGGCCCATGAAGTTGCTCGTAAGGTTGGCCATGGATAAGAGCGAGGCCATTCACCGCAAGGCGCTCGATGAAATTTATAATCGAGCCGGTCCTGGAGATATTCAAGAAGTCAGTAAGATCGCGGCGAGCCCCAATATGGACGTTCGTTTCTCCGCTGTTCAAATCCTCGGCGAGCTGGGGTCGCCGAAGGCTGGCCCCTTTCTTCTTCGGATGCTCTCCGATCCTGATCAGCAGGTTCGGGAGAAAGCTGCGGAATATCTCGGTTCTCAGGCGAATCCTCATGTTGTCTTAAGTCTGTTGGGCAAACGCCAGGAAGTGGTGGCTGAAGCGAAGCGCGTGGCCCTCGAAACTGAAAAGGCAAGGAAAGCTCTCGCCGCGATTGGCGACAAGGATAAGAAAGACCCGAAGTATTTGATCGCTGTGGCCGAGACGAAGAAATACGCGCATCAATTAAAAGAAGTGAACGCGCAGAAAGAGGTCATGGTCAATCTCATAGATAACATGGAGGCTGAGACAGAGGCGCCGGGTTTAATCTTAGCGCTCAAATCGAAGAGACTCAGCGTGCGCCAATTAGCGATTGAAGAACTAGAAGCGATTGCAGGGGTCAGAAGGAACTACAAGGCAGAGGACCCACTCGAACAGCGAATGAAAGCCTTCGCGAATTGGTCTCGTTGGTACTTTATGTATAAGACGGATAAGGACGTCGAGGATACCTTCAAAGAGCTTCAATCGAAGAAGCCAAAGGAACGGATTGAAGCTGGCAAAGCATTGAAGTTCCTGTGGTCAAAGCAATCTCAACGAGCCATTGTCGGGGCGTTAAAGAGCGAGAAGTTGCCTTGGGTGGCGGTGGAGTTTAATAAGATTCTCGAAGATATCTTTGGAATTGATCGGGCGCTTCCCAAAAATCCGGCGGGGAAGGATATAACGGACGCTATAAATTACTGGCAAAAACACTTGGATTCTTTAGAGGCGAAGAAAACAGAGACAAAGAAGCCTCCTAAGTAATCAACCCGGATCCATTCATGCAACGAGACCAGCGTCAGGGACAAATATTGATCGAGCGGGGTCTCCTCCCACAAGAGACCGTTCGGAGTGCATTTGAGATGCCTCGGAGCAGCTCGGAAGATCTCTGTTGGGTCCTCGTCAATAATGGTTATCTGGCGAATGAATTGGCTCAGCAGATTCGCGGAGAAGTTCAGCAACAGCTTGATCAACTAAATCGGGGGCTTCAGCACTCTATCGCAAGCCAGAGTCACTTCTCAATTGAAGCTCCCAATGTGGTCAACGCCCTCACTGCTCTCAGGCAGAAGGCCTTATCGGCCTATCAACAAGTCTTCCGCAGCGACCCGCGATTTTCTCCTCACGCCGATGTCGTCTTTATTCAGGGCCAACAATTGGGGGTTGGCGGCATGGGTGTGGTTTACCAGGTCGAGGACAAACGCCTCGATAGGCAAGCCGCCTTGAAGCTGCTCAAAGCCGACGAGAAAGACCCCAATGGTGTGCGGCGTTTTTGGCGGGAAGCTCGCATCACAGCGCGCCTTGATCATCCGGCGATCCCCCCGGTCTATGAATCGGGCACCACAACGAGCGGTGAGAATTACTTGCTCATGCGATTGATTGCTGGGGGCACCTTAGACGATCAAATCAAGGAATATCATCGGGAGGGGCGACCTCAGAAGGGATTGCGCAAGCTGATTGAAGTGCTGATTAAGGTGGCCGAGGCGGTCGCCTATGCCCATAGTCGCCGAGTCATTCATCGCGATTTGAAGCCCGCGAATATTATGGTTGGACAATTCGGTGAGGTGATGGTGATGGACTGGGGGCTGGCCCGCGATTTAACAGAGGACGAGGATAGCCGCTGGCTCGACACGAAGAAAGCCGTGCTTAGCCCAGAAGTCGTCGGCAGTGGTCTGACGCAAAGTGGTGAGATACTTGGGACTCCAGGATACATGTCTCCAGAACAAGCGCGCTCTGAAGAGATTGATGAGAGGACTGATGTCTTCTCAATTGGATGTATTTTGGCCGAGGTCTTGACTGGAAAGCCGCCGATTGAGGGAGCGACGGCGATCGCACGGGTGAAGGCGACCATGAGCGGTCACGTCGTTCTGCCTGCTTCGAGGATTTCTAGGATTGACCCAGAGCTACAGTCTATCACTGCCGATTCATTGGAGTTCAATCGTGATGATCGGATTGAGAGCGCCGCCATGGTCGCGTTCGACTTGCGGGCGTACCTCTCTGGAGATGAAGTGTTGAGCCACGACTACAGCGCGGGAGAGCGGCTTCGTCGCTGGCTTCGTAGTCACTCGGTTGTGGTCGTTGTTGTCACATTAGCCCTCGTATTTGTGTTGCTCGCGGGGTTATTCTTCCTTCAAATTGAATCGGCGAAAGCGAATCAAGCGCTGGCTGAAAAAGCCGAGCAGCGCATGACCGAGACCATGACCAATTTGTCGAAGGCCGAAGCCCTCGTTCGTCGTCGGGCAAGGCCCGAGTTAATATTGCAATGCACAGAACCTGCGTTGAAGGCGGGCGGGCGAAAAGAATGGCTGCTGCTCAACGTGGCAAAGATTTATCGAGATGCGAAGCTCCCCGACCGAGCGCGTGTCCTGTTAGAGGAATCGGTTTCTCACTATCCCCCGGGGTTTGAGGCCCTGCATTTTCTTCATCAAATTGAGCTTGAGCACGGAACGAACATCAGTCAGATGCGAGCCTACAAGCGGTTCTTGGCTGTCGCTGAGAATCTCAATGATGAACGCAATGAATATTTCCTCAGAGCGCTGGCGTTGAAGGCGAAGCAGCGCGGGGATGAAGCGGAGGCGTTGAAGCAATATGCTCGCATTGAGAGCGAGCTTGGTGTCTTGCGGGGCAGCGACTTTAATGAGCGCGGGAAGTGCCTGGTTGCTCTGAAGCGCGCTAAAGAAGGCTATGGCGCTTATTCTCGGGCCGTTGAGTTAAATGGAAATAAACATGAGTTCTGGACGAATCGGGCGAAGGTCTTGCACTCAATGCGCAAATACCGCGAGGCTCTCAGTGATGTGAATCGATCAGTCTCTCTCAACGGACATATTATTGAGACATTGATCGTTCGTTCTCAGGTCTTGCAGAAATTGAAAAACCTTGATGCCGCGCTCAAAGACATACAGAGAGTGATTGGCCTCAATCCTAGATATGCAAAAGGTTATTGTGAACGCGGCATCATCCGGTCGAATATGGGTCAATATGCTGGGGCCTTAGAAGACTTAAACAAGGCGATCAGCCTGGCGCCTGATGAGAGTCTTTTTTACTACAGTCGAGCGAACATTCACTGTCAATCCGGTCGCTTTGACCTCGGCTTAAAAGACTTTGATTTAGCGCTGAAAAAGAACCCCGATTTTCCTGATTGTCTGAAGAATAGAGGTCGCCTGCATCGCCAGAACAATCATCTTGGAAAGGCGCTCGCCGACTACAATCAGGCCCTGAATTTAGTCCCCGATCGAGTCGAGATACTACGCTTGCGTTGCAATCTGCTGATCTACATGAGGCGATATGATGACGCTCTCGTCGATGCGAATAGAGTGATTGAACTAAACTATCGAACGTCTGGTAGTTACTTTAACAGAGGAGCCATTTATAGTTCGATTGGTCGGCATAAAGAGGCCATCCAGGACGACACCGAGGCGATCAAACGCAGCGTGCCGGGAGAGTTGAACGATGATATCTATTTCAACCGGGGAATGAGTTATCGTGCGCTGAAACAATACCAGATGGCGGTCCAAGATTTTACGGCGGCGCTCAATATCAAACCTGGTTATGCTCAAGCCTGTTATCAGAGAGGAATGACCTATAGAGATATGGGGAAATATCAGCTGGCCATTTTTGATTTAAGAAAAACACTCAATTTAGCGCCAAACAACCCACAAGCTTCGGCGATTCGTAAAATGATAAATGACTGTGAACGTCAACGGCGAGGCCAATAGCCGCTGTGACATAGTCCAGTTACTTGACCCCCAGAATCCCTTTGACTTCTTTAATTCGGGAGAGGAGTGCCCTGAACTTTTTGAGAGTGTCTCTGGGACGATTGGGGTCGGAGAGCGCGATGTTGACGAGGCGCTCCACTTTCACTAACGCCGTTCCATTCTTCGATTGTCTAATGCAGGTGAGCAGCTTGGAGAAGGTGTCGGAGTTTGTCACGTTGTCGATTGAGATGAGTAAGTCCCGTTCCGCTTTTGTCAGGTCACCGAGTTTGAAATAGAGCTTTCCTCTCTGGTCGTGGTAACTTGCAACCCTTGATAGCAATAGAGCCTCGGCGTCCTTGGCCAGCGGGACACCGCTCGGACGACCGATATGGAGTTCGTTTTTTCGGCAGCGCTGGAGGCGGTCATCAATGGCCACTTTATATCTATCGAGGCAGCGGAGCATCTCAGGGCTTCTCTCACTAAACTTCTGTTTGGTGGCCCAGCAAAGAAGCTCGTACTTTTTCCAGTGGAGCTTGTCTGGGCGAGGATGAGGCAATTCTAGCGCTTTGTTGAGCCATTGAGATATCTGTCTCTGAATCTCTAGCTGCTTTGATCCCTGGGCTCCGTATTCTCTACGCAGGAGCTTTCCTGCTTGATCTTCGTAAATCATGGCTTTGTAGAATATTGGCAGTTGGGGATGACTCAGCAGGGCCTGAAGGCCTTGAATGTTCTCAGTGAGTTCTTTTCTAGAGAAGGTATCTTGAACGGAATAGTGTTTCCAGAACTTTGTGCAGGGATCGAAGGGGCTCTTCTTGAGCAATTTGTCGGGCAGCTTGTTGTCGTGAACGAGTATTCGGCCCTCAACGTCGTCGAGGGCATCTAGGTAGATTCCGTTTCTGGCTGCTTCCAGGCAATAGTCTAAGAGCCGGTTTATGTTTCGGCTCTTAAGAAAGTGAGATAACGCTAGCTCTTTACTTAACTTTGACGCGTCGAAGCGACCCTCGGAATCGAAGGCCAATTGAAATTTATCGACAATTGGCAAGATGATGCCAAGCCTTCTAAGGCGAATGAAATACATGAGTGCCTTGGAAGTGTCCTTACGTTGTGATGCACTCGCCATGCAATGCTTCAATAACTTTTCATTTAATTGAAGGGCTTTTAGTTGTGGGAATTGGTAGGTCAAGTTCCGGTGTCTAAGGACGACAGCCTCGATTGGTTTGGAGGGATCTTCGCTCCACCCTTCTAGCCCAATGAGAATTCTAGTGTTCCAGGTGTCTAAGAGTGAAGGGCGAGCCTTAGAAAGTTGAAGAACCGATTGAAAGGATCGGCTTAGCTCTCTCTTGCTGCAGCGTACATTGAAAAGATTGGCTTTGCTGCGGTCCATGTTGGCAGAGGCTATCAACGGCTTGGTGTGCTTGTCGAATGACCGATCCGAGCTCAGGTTCGGTAACAATTGAAGGGTCGCTTTATAGTTTCCTGAACGGTGGGCGCTCAGGATTGATGCGAACTGTATGGGCTTTAGCCAAGCCCTCGAAGAGCCTGAGAGGCTTTGGAAGGCTTGGTAGGCTTCTCCATACTGTTTGCTTCGGAAGTGCCATAGGGCTGTCGCGAGGGGACGCTCCCGCTTGGGGAAGTCAGCGAGCGCTGATTTATTGAGCTTGGTCAGTCCGTGAATCCACTCTAAGTGCTTGAGTTTCGTCTGTATCTTGTTCAGTTGCTCTTCAAACTTCTGGGTCTTTGAGACCAGAAACGACTTGTTGCCAGCGCCTTGTATGGCGTTTTCTAGGCTTTTGCGGTCTTCTTGCAAGGCCTGAATGGGAAGGCAGCAGTCGAGGGGAGAGGACGTCAAGAGATGCTCTGGGAGCGCGAGTGGCGCGGATTGAATCTCGACAGTGAGTTTACTTCCAAGGCTTTGAATGTCCTTTTTTGTCGATTCCTCCCAGGAGTGAACTTGCCACGATTCTTGCCCTATCCATGTGGCTGCAGCGAGCAGGAAGATCGTGAGGACGGTGAGCGTACCGGTGATAAATCGTGCTTGTTTTAATCCGAATTTTTTAATAAGCAATTGGTGCAACGATCGCAATGAAGCGGACGGTTTCTTCTCAATATCTTCCCCAGAAATGAGTCTCCGGCAGTCTAGTATGAGGGCCGCAGCGCTGCTGTGACGGTCCCAGGAATCCTTTTGGAACATTCTTTCGGTCAATTGATCAATGGCCGCTGGCAGCTCCGGATTGTACTCTCTCGGGGATGTTGGCTCGCGAGACACGACGCTGCTCGCGAACTCTATGAGCGAGCCGCCCTGAAAAGGTTGTTGTCCGCCAGTTAACAGTTCATATAGCACTTGAGCAAAAGCCCAAAGATCTGTTTGGTGGGTGACTGGGTGGCCTTCGAATTGTTCGGGAGCCATGTAATTGATCGTTCCTACAACCTCTCCAGCTTGGGTCATAGTGACGAGGTTTCGATCTTTCGCGATGCCGAAATCAGTCAGCATAGCGGCGCCATCCCTATTGCGAATTAAGATGTTCGCAGGCTTAATGTCCCGGTGAATGAGGCCCTGGGCGTGGACGGCATCGAGGGCATCAGCAAGAGGGTCTAAAAGTCGGACGGTGTCACGCAACGACCAAGGCTCACCGGGGACGATCTTTGAGCTGAGATCATATCCCTCAACGAACTCAAAAATGATGTAGGCCCAAGTGCCCTCGCGCTGAAATGAGTGAATTGTCACAATATTGGGATGGCGAACCGCAGCGAGCGCAATGGCCTCGCGCTCAAATCGGACAAGATCACTGCGATAGGAATTGGGCAGGACCTTCATGGCGTAAATCGCGCCATTCTTTGTCACACGATAGACAGCTCCCATGCCTCCTTGTCCCAATTGATCTTCAATCAGGAATCCGTTCAGAGTTTGCCCGATATTAGGAAGCGCGGTCGCATCGAAGTTCATGATTGGACGAGGCCATCGATAAGTTTTGAAAGCCGCACATTGTATCGAATATTCCCTCTGCCTCTTTCGCGTTTTTTTCAAGAAGCTCCAAAGCCACTCTCTCCGCTGAGTTGATCGCTATGTTTTGCGGCGACTGCCTTGTTTGGTAAGAGAACTCTCAGCGGCGAGACCTCAAAAAAGGATCGCTGACTCTGACATTCCTCGGCGCATCCCGCGTCATCTCGGGCAACAAGAATGATTCCTCGCCAACGATTTGGAAGCGCCCTGGCGCGAGGAAATGGAGCCATGGATGCCAACCTCGCGAGTCTTGAACGTCAATTCAACGCCGAACCCGACAATCTCCTTCTTCTTAACGCGCTGAGGCGCCAAGTTGAGAGGGCAGGGGGAGATTCAGTCGAGACCTTAAAACGTCTGGGCCGTAGGAATGGTCAGCAAGCATTCTTCTTATTGCAATTAGCGAAGGATAAACAAATTCCCCACGTGAAAGTGATGGGGCGTTGGCTCATTCGATGGTTTCGCAGCTTTGAAGACAGCCTTCAAATTCACGGATTGGCCCCCAAGGCCGAAGCCGCCATCCGGAGCGCCGGTCTCGCCAGTGTTCCCGGCCTCATCATGCTCCTCAATCACCCCGCCGCCCTTGTCAGGAAATGTTCCGCGTTTCTCCTCGACGAACAAGTCGCGGCAGAGTGTTTTGACGTCAAATATCTCTCGAACTACGGTTATCAAAATCGACTATTGAAGATTTACTTAGCAATGGATCTGCGGGTTCGTGGCAAGACCATTGATCGTTGGTTTCAGAGCTTTGAAAGCTCGATCAACGCGGGGGGTGAGGGTGGACGGGCGGCGCGGGCTTTGGGTGAGTTAGGCCGGGCTGCTATGCCACGTATGAGAGATGCGTTTGAGTCGAACGACCTTGAGTTTCAATTAGGGTGCCTTCACTTTTACCAGACTCTGCATCCGGAAATCCGAGGTCTCCCAGAGCTCTTTTATACGAGGGCCGGGGGGGCGATGTTATCGGGTTGGAATCGCTTTGAGCCGGGAATCCATGAGCCCCCTGAAGTGACTGCTCTGACCGAACGAATTTGGGAGATGGCGGAAAGAAAAGGTCCCTATGGCGTGCGATTGTATGTTGAGCTATATCGGCGCAACACATACGGTCGCTATGGGATCAGGCGACGACTAACACAGTTCATTCGCCGACATGGCTTAGGGAGGCGGATTTTAGAGCCCTATCTGCGAGACCAGAACAGCAATGTCCGAGCTTTAGCGCAAGAGATCCTGTCTCCGAATCACTAGGAAAACGGAGGACTGAAGGCGCTCGTTGCAGGCTTAAACGCGCCACTGACCTTCTTTATAACGGCCTAAGATGCGGTCGAGAGCGTCTACGGTGGCCTCAACGATCTTTGGGTTCTTGTGAGTCTTGAACGACTCGACCGCAGGCCCAGCAATCTCCGCTCCCGGACCAATCCGTCCGAGGGACCAAATCGCCCAGTAAAGTACGTCTTCGTCGTCATCTTCGAGGCAGCGGAGAATGTAAGGTACGGCGTCTTCAGCTCCATCTCGCATGTTCCCAATGCTCCGTAAAGCGTTTTCTCGAACGCTGGCATTGAGATCTGTGAGAGCCATAATAAAACTGGAGAGGGCAGGATTATCGATCATCGGATTCCTTCACATTCTTAGGCTCTAAGTCTAACACCGCTTCCCCTGGTAGAGGGAAGACTTGATAAAGAAGTTCAACGATTGGTAACAGATCTCGTACCGGCCACTTCATAAGATCTTCGGCGCTTGAGCGATGGTCTGTAGTTTTCAAGAGGATCTCTAAGTTGCGATAGGACTTAGGCAGAGATGATTGCCTCTTAAGACCCTTTGCGAGAGGGCTGGCTGCCTGACTTTCAATATCGATAAGACGCTCCACGTCTTTCTTCCATGGCGCTTTGCCGTCTCTTGGCTCCGAAGGGTCTTCAAGGATTTCATAGAGCCTTAGGCTCTCTCGTGACGGGAGCGCGTCCTGTCCATTGCGAATAGCATCGACAAAGTCCTGGCTGGCTTTTTGACAATGAGCCTCTGGATTCTCCCCTTGAAAACATCGAATGGCGATAGGGACAGGCCCCACCCCCCTCGGCTGGATGAGATGGATTCCCTGCTCACTGTTGAACAACAAATCGGGTCGAGCACCCCTTACCCAAAGCCCGGCATAATGCTGATCAGTTTTTAGCGACTCTTTGAGTGGTGTCTC
>JARGOJ010000948.1 GCA_029210225.1 Planctomycetota bacterium | reverse complement strand
GGCGGCGACATGACGAATCGCCATAGCATTCGAGGCCCCACCAAGAAAGCGGACGGGCGTACCTTGCTTAACTTGAGAAAATGTCTCTCTCGTCATCGTACAAATCCATGAACCCCAAGAATTCGCCAGGCGATCCATCCAATGAGGAAGGACCGCGGCCACGTCGAAATCCCTGGCTGGGTCGGCAATAGTCGCCAAGTGCTCTAAGATTAAGATATTGTAATCGCCGTAATCCGTCGTTCCACCAGCGCTCTTGCCAGGATGATAGTTTCTCTGACCCCAACCAATACCGTGAGTTTCTCCACCCATGTGCTCACCGGGAGACATGAACTTCTCAATAGGCTTCTTGCCGTAGGCTTCATGGATTTTCTGAGCGTCATACTCGTAGTGACTGCCAAGGCACAAAGCGTCCCCAACAATCGCGCCAAAGAAGGCTCCCTTGATCGAATCCTTCTTGTCTATCTCACTCATGTTGCTCTCGTATCTATTCCCGTTGAAAACGAAACCTTGGTCCGTCAATGTATTTGCGACAGACATTCTCGGCCGTTTAGCGCAATTGTCAAACGCCACCCAGGAAAATATAGATAAGAAAGGCCCCAAATCGGACATTGACAATCAATCGCTTGAAAGCGGCTCAGTTTGGCCCATATCCGTGGATGACCATCAAATCAATCGAAGGCTCGCCCGCCACCGATCGGTGTCATATCAGTGTGTCCCGTTGCGAGAACAACAGGGAGCGTCACGGTGTCAACAGCAAGAGAGAGCGGAGCATCGCAGAGAGCGGCCGTGGCCAGCACTGGATGATCCGCCGGATCCTTAAGGATTTCCAGGTCAGTCCTAACACCAGCGAAGGGCTCTGGGTTGGTCGCCAGGCGGATTGTGGACGAGCAACCGCTTGACGCAGCCAGTGTAATAGCAATGAATAAGGCAGTGAAAAATCTCATCGAACTGGTTCTCCTTTAATTCTGCAATGGCCTTGTCGCAACTCCAGTGCCATAAGCTGCTCTAGAATCCGAAAAAGCCGCACGATCGTTAATTAAAGGGGATTGCAGCGCACTTTGACCTTTAGTCTTGCTCTCATCATCGATGGCCTGACGTTGAAAGCTGTCAGGAATTGCCCACTCTGTCGAGAATCGTCGACTTCCCCCACCTGCGAAGTTATATCGCTGGGTCGCACGAATAAGATTGAGGAGAGACAGGCCCAATGAACCGTCAAAACCCATGGATTTAAGAGTGACAGAGGACTCGCTTCCGATTCCTTTCCAAAGAAGTTCATGGCCGTCAAAGAAACTTGCACCACGGAAACTGAGAGTAAAAATATTTTGAACAAATGGTCTATATACGGGTATAAACGCCTGTGAACAAATCTAGAAGCAAACTGAACCACAACCCAAAGTAGAGACCGATGAATCTAACTGCCGTGAAAGGACAACTTAATGTCGAAGCTTGTATCCGTGACCATAATCGTGGCTTTCATGCTAGGGACTTCAGATGCGCAAAGCGAACCTGGCAAGGAACTCGTGTATAAGATTCAAAGCAAATCGCCAGTCAAAGAGCGCAAAGCAGCGCTGGATGAGCTTGAAAAAATGGGGCCCAAAGCAGAACCGGCTCTAGCAATTTTAATTGAGAGTGTAAAGAGTGAATGCGACCGCTACTTTGTCGAAAGCCTCGCCGAAAAATTTGGAAAAGTCTTTGCCGCGATGGGAGACAAAGGCCCAGACAGTCTCAGTAAGGCCTTTAATGATTCAAAAGTAAAGACTGAGCGAGAGCGTCTCCTATGGGTTCTCATTTATCAGAATGAGAAGATCCTCATTCCTCTTCTTGATTCGAAGAAAGACGAAGAAGTTCACCTCTTAATGGACCATCTCCATAAGAACAAGAACCTTCATGCAGAAGTGATAAAGAAACTCACTCAATACCTGGACTCGAAAGATGTCCATTTGGTCCAAAAGACGACCCGAGTCCTAGCTGAACAGAAAACTCAAGATAAGAAAGCCCGAGCGAAAGCGATCAAAGTTCTTGGTAACTTTCTAAAGAACACCGACAAGGAAATCTATGGACGTGCGTATGGTGGTCTGATGAGCCTCGGGAGTCAATCAGAAGATCTTGGGTCTACATTTGCCGACAACGCCGACCATCCCGATATCGATATTGGTATTCGCTGTATCCAAAACCTCCAGAAATTAGGGCCCAAGGCAGAAGTGTATCTTCCTAAGCTGATCAAATTAATTAAGTTGTCGGGAAAAAATAGCGAACTGCAAAGAACGAACGCCATCGGCGGACTGCTCTACTCTATTGGAACTGAGAAGTCTAAGAAGGCCCAAGAATTTCTACGCAAGGCCGTCAAAGAAAAGAGAACAGACAACGAGGCCGTTCAGAAAGAAACCCTCGCAATCCTCGGCATAAAAGTAGAATCGGAAAGCAACTCAAACATTCTAATCATTACTGGAGCAGCAGGAGGGCTACTCTTTCTCCTCGCCCTTGTTTTCTTTCTAAGAAGAGGTAAGAAAACAGAATAATCTCTGATACTTCCTCAATGAATTCGTCTGATCTAGTGCTTCGCACACTCACTCCAGCCGAAATAGGCGATAGCTGTCTGAGAGTCTCAGGTCATTACGTGACCTGAGACTCAACTATCCGAGACCTTGTCTATCCTCGAAATGCTTGAGAGTTTGAACTACGGGATAGGCTGCGCCTAGTGGGTGTATTTCGCCGGAATGTAGAACAACAATCGGCCCGTTCCCTCCGAGGCAGTGCATGAAATCGCCCGTCTCGATGAAAGTCTTTGTGTTAATCATGAAAGCCCAACCATAACTTTTCTTAATGGTGTGCTCATCCACCACATCGAAGTCTTCGGCTTCTCCATCCCGATTGATGTGATTCCCATAGTGCTTATCATAGAAATGATTTAAGGCTAAGGTCCGCGCTTCTTGACGCTCCATGAGCAGCTCACTCCTTCAAAGCAATCAGCATTTCTTCTCGGAAATCTCGCTATCCACCACTGACAACGGACTGCCATTCTTTGATGGCTTCAACCGGGTGAATCAACATGATCACATTGATAATCAAGCTGTCTCGAATAGTGAGTATGAGCACCACTTCCACCACGACAAAGAGAATGATAGACTTCTTCAGGCCCAGCTTATGGGCAACCCAAAAACCGAGTCCGCAGCATGCCAAATCGCCCATCGAGTTAAGTATGGTGTCCCCGGAGTATCCTAGGGCTCCCGCTTCCCGGTAGCGATCGATGATCATCGGGGAGTTTTCTAGTATTTCCCAGGCGGCTTCGAGGGCGACAGAGATGTTCATGCGCCACCACCAATTGAGCTTGTCTCGGAGAGGCCAGAGCATGCCGAAGAATAGGACGCCGTGGAGGAGATGGGAGAAGCTGTAAGGGTCGGAGAGATGTTGCGAGTTTTGGTCGCTCCAAGCATCGCTGACCCAGGGATAGACCGAGCCGTCCGACGCAATCCATATTCGCCCTTCAAGATAGAGCACAAACGCTGTCACGGCGGCAATCAAAGCTAGAACTATGAACTCGTTACGGTGACTCTTTTGTTCCGTCATCACGTTTCACCAAAACTCTATCTAAGAAGGCTTATCAGGACCTCTGAAAATTGGAGCTTCAAATATCTTATACTAAGCAGCCCAAACACTCACGGGAAACTCCCATGAATGGATACACGCCTTGAGCGAACTTTATCACCAAGCCCTCCGCGCCTGGGAGGCCTCTCCAGAAG
>JARGOJ010000947.1 GCA_029210225.1 Planctomycetota bacterium | reverse complement strand
CGTGCGGCTTCAAGAGATTGGAGGTGGCTCGCCCTTTGAGCTTCTCGGAACAAGCCCTGAGCGTTGGTCTCACGATTCTTCAGCAACCAAATACGTGGGAATGGTGGCAGTTGATTCCAATCGCTGCCGAGCCAAAGGGTCATTTTATCGAAGAGATGATTTCGGGCCGCGGCGGGGAGATGGAGATCGAGAAGAACGCGCAGCGCTGGGTGCTTCATCTCCAGTCGGTTGACCGCGACCTTTCGAATCAGTTTAAACGCTAAAAGCTGCTCAATCGCTTCTTCCGCATTGTCGCCGAGTGTGGACTCCAGGCAATCTCTTGGAGTAGGACGACCGAGGAGAGCAAGGAGCCGTAGGCCGACTTTGGCGCTAGGGCAGAGGTCTTGGAGCAGCCATTGGATCAGGCGCTTATCAAGGAGCCGCTCTTCAACACCGCCGAAGGATGCCAGAAACGCGCTGAGTTCGCTCATGGGACCGTCTTGCCGGCCCTGGTGTTTTTTGGCTAGGGAGGCGAGCAGCTCGATAAGGTAAGGCGAGCCGCCGACTCGGACAGAGAGGATTTGCAGCAGGCTCTGAGGCAATGTTGAGGCGGGAAAGAGCGCCCGGATTAAGTCGAGGCTCTCTTCGAGTTTGAGTGGGCTAAGTTCGAACTCTTCGACCCCGGCTTCTTTCTTCCAAAGCGGGCGCCGTTCGAGGCTAGGCTCGGCGCTGTGGGGCTCGTTCCAAGTGGCGAAGATCATGCATGGCTTGCGATCGTAGCTACGACCCAGACCATAAAAGGCACGGTGTAGAAGCAGGAAGAAATCGAAGGCCTGAGGGGAGAGATGATCTAACTCGGGGAAGATGATCACGACGCTTTGCTCTTCGGAGAGCGTCATAAAGGTATCTACGATTTGATTCTTGAGAGAGGCGGTCAGTTGGTAGAGCTTATCTTGTACGAAGTCTTGCCATTCTGAGAGTAGGGTTTCAATTTTCTCGCGGGCGTTGAGAGGGACGATATCGAGAATCAGGGCCAATTGGCACAAGATCTCTCCTAAGCTCTGCCAAGGATCTACAACATCAGGATGAGGGTGAGAGCTGAAATAGAGGCCGCCCTCAAGCTCTACCTCACGGCGCAATTCATGGAGCAGGCGTTGTTTCCCAAGGCCAGCGGGGCCAGTGAGAATGACACTCTGCGGGGGCGCTTCAAGCTCCCGGGCTTGGCCTCGACGCTCCGTGTTTGCCTCGGGGACGGGCTTCGAATTGCGCCAGCGCTGTCCACGAACCCCGGCGGGGCTCGCGTCACGATTCGCAAAGAGGGAGCGGAGCGCTGCTCTAATTTTTCGTCGACCAAGAAAGGGAGTCACGCCGAAGAGAAGTTGGCGGTTTCCTATTAATTGCTTGGCCTCGTACAATGCGTAACGGGTAATGTTGCCACTTTGCACATGCTTGACCATGACTACCTACTTTCTCACTCAGGTCTATGACGCACTGCGTCTTAGTCATGCATGGACGGCGTAGTATGACGATTTTAGGCCGAAACTCGACATCTATACCTCAGAAAAGTTTCGCTCTAAGGAGGCACTTGGAACAGAGAAGAGTCTCGGTGGGAACTTCAGCTAAGAGGACCTGTCAACCGAAAAAGATGCAGTCGGCAAATGTTACAAATTCTTAACCTCATTTTCGGAGTGTCAATTTGACTAGAGTCAATGCGGCGATTGCCCTTCAAAGTTTTCTGACGAGTTTGGAGCACGGCCGGAATTTGTCGAGCCACTCCCGAAGAGCCTATGAATCCGATGTTCAGACTTTTCTCGATTTCATGGGAAAGGAAGAAGAGGCCGCGAAAGAGTTAGAGACGGAATCACTCAATCGACGTCAACTAAGGCATTACATAGCTTGGCTGACGGACCAAGGCTTGGCTCGGTCGACCATTGCGCGGCGCATCGCGGGGCTGCGCGCTTTCTTTCGATATTTGAAGCGCGAAGGAGTCGTCTCGAAAGACCCGACCGCTGATTTACGTGCCCCCAAGAAGGGTAAGAAGTTGCCCCAGTCCTTATCGGTCGACGATGTGCTGAGCTTGCTCAACGCTCCGGGTCCCACGGATCCTTATCCAAACAGAGATCGGGCTTTACTGGAGATTCTCTATGCGGCTGGGGTCCGCGTCGGTGAGGTCGCCTCCCTGGAGATTGGCGATTTGGAACTGTCCCCAGAGGGCGGACTCTTGAAAGTGACTGGTAAAGGTTCCAAGCAGCGCCTCTCCCCGATTGGTCCCGGCACTGTCCGAGTCTTAGAAACCTATCTCTCGTCAGAGCGAAGCAAAATGGATAGAGGGAAGACTCGACGGGTCTTTCTAAACAAAAACTTTGGTCCTTTAAGCGCTAGAAGTATGAGGCGGATTGTTGAGAGATATCTTTTGCGGGCGGGCCTGCCAAATTGGGTGTCGCCTCACACGCTGCGCCATTCCTTTGCTACACACCTTTTAGACAATGGAGCCGACCTCCGTTCGGTGCAAGAGCTGCTTGGCCACGCAAGTCTTGCCACAACTCAGATCTACACACATGTCAGCATGGCTCGTAAACTTGACGCCTACCGTCGAATTTTCGGCGACCAACCCAAGCCTCAGGGAGCCCACCATGAGTCGTCCAGACATTGATGAAATTCTTCGCCAGACCTTAGAAGACCGACGTTTAACCCGAGGAGAAAAGCGCGCCCTCGGCGAAGTTCTCAAAGAGAAAGAGCTCTCCGACTCCGACTACGCATTCCTAAGAAGTCGGGCCTTTGATATCGCAAAGGAGGCCATCAATCATCCTGAAGCCAAAGAAGTGCTCGACTGGTTAGAAGACGTCTCAAAGCTCCTCACCCCCAAAGAAGAAGCCAACAGCGGGACACTGGCCAAGAGTTTCTTCAGCCCGAGTGATACTTGCCCGAATCAGATTATTGGTCTGATCAAATCGGCCAGTCGTAGCTTAGACATTTGCGTTTTTACGATTACTGATAACCGGCTGTCGAGAGAGATCATCGCGGCGAACGAACGGGGCGTGAACGTTCGGGTTATCACGGACAATAACAAGGCCGAGGACCGGGGCTCGGATGTTGAAGAGCTTGAATATAAGGGGGTGAATCTGCGCGTCGATAACACCCGGCATCACATGCACCATAAGTTCGCTATCTTCGATGATTCCATCGTGCTGACAGGGAGCTACAACTGGACCCGCAGCGCCGCGTTGAACAACGAAGAGAACTTCACGATCAGCGACGACCGACGCTTTCTAAAGGCTTTCCGCACCGAGTTTGAGACCCTCTGGAAGAAGTTCGCCTAAAGCTCGTCGAGGTCACAGTACATGAAAAAGGGTGAGCCAAGCAGCTCGCCCTTTTTCAATTTTGACTGTTGCGTTTGGCGCTTTAGAGGGAGGACGACGAGCTCTCTAGAAGTTCGTTGTGGCTCTGGGTATTTTCCTCTCGGCACAGGCCAAGGCTTGGCGAAGTCTGACTCCGTTTGCGAACGAACTTGTGGGTGTCGGACATCCTCTTGCTGAATGCGCCGATCTCCAACTGACAGGACGAGTGAGACATGCCCTCGGGGAAGCTGTGAGCTTGATTCGCCAAGTGTGCCTGAGCCTTGGTCAGAACATGCTCGGCGTCAAGGATCTTCTCGATATAACCGTCGGCCATAAGTCCTTGAGAGAGCGTCTGTAAATGGTTTGGACTTCCCTCAGCGAAGAGCAGTATGGAGCATTCTTGAAGCTCTCTGACCTGGTCGATGGGGTTGTTTTTTGTGA
>JARGOJ010000946.1 GCA_029210225.1 Planctomycetota bacterium | reverse complement strand
GGCGATCCTTGACGATGATATCGGTGTGTTGCTCAAAGATTGAGACGATCTTGTCCGCAACGGGAACACTCTCGCCATGAAGAACTCGCCTCTCAGCCTGGCTCAAGACCTTTCTGCCGAGTTCAAGGTAGTGTTGGAGTCGGATAGGAGCTGATCCAGTTGCTGCCGCTTTTCTTTTGAGTATCTTTTCTGGAGCCTCTCGACTGCCGAGAAAGTCTTACGAGTCATCTTAAAGAGATCCTCATACAGAGCCTCTCTTTCTTTCCTTTGGCATTGGCAATAGCGAGCTGCCGTCGTTTGGTGCGCCGGGTGTGATCTGTGTATCCAGCGCTGAGACCAGCCGGGAATCTTCCCATAAGCCGCGCTAAAACCCGAACAGTGTCATAAAGAAGAGAGTTATCAGTCGGTGAATGGATGTTGGATTCAATGACTGTGGAATCAAAGCGAACCATTCTCCCCTTTTCGACACTCTCAGCGAGAGCGTGCCGAAGAAGAATATGATTGATGCTTTCGAGCGTGTCTGCCATCAGGCGCTTGAGGTTCTGTCGAAGGCTTTTAGCATTGAAGCTGTCAGTGAATGAGAGACGACAGAAGTGACGGAAGGTCACCGAGTCATGGAGGTGAAAGGCAAGTCGCTCGTAACTCAAAGACTCCATCTGTTTAAGAATGAGTATGCAAAGAACCTGATCGGCAGACAAACCGGGACGGCCCTTGGAAGGATTCTTGAGATGGCGGATGAGATCGTGATGGACAAGATCAAGGATTTGTGGGTGCTGATCAAGGATGCCGCTGATGGCCTGGAACTCTTTGGCATGTTGATGAGGAATTGGGGGTGGCATTAGAGTGCCTTGATGATTTATCTTTTTTCGCATCTGAGTGTCTTTTCTTTTGCGTGAAAGTCAGTGACTAAGCGGTTTGTGGTGAATTCACTTATACACTAACTACGAAAAAGAAGGCCTCCGATTTTTACAACTCATTTGTTGTCAACGACTAGACTTTCTGGGCGGGAACTAATTAGAGTAAGACAGCTATGGACGACAACTTAGAAGACCTTAGACGCAAGCTCGTGGCGGCCCCAGACAACGAAGAGCTGAGAGCAGCGCTCATTATTGCATTGCGCCGAGCGGGCTTTGACTCTCAGGCTCAAAAGTTGATTAAAGAGCGCTTTCATTGTCCGGCAGAATGGGACGATCACAGTATCACGGGGCAAGAAGCCCGGCACTGTGAGACTTGTGACAAGCCCGTTTTCTTTGTCACGACAGCCCACGAGTTAAAAGAGAGAGCCAAACGCCACGAGTGCATCGTGGCACCGATGAACCTGGTCGACAGTTATTGTCGAGACATGAATAAGCGCCCGGTTCCTGATTTTTCGGAGGGCCCTCATTGCATGAATGCGCGCATAGAAAATCGTGCGAATTTAACTAGGCTTATCCATTACCCGGAAGACCTTAATGCGCTCAATCAACCCCGTTCATTTATTTTGATGCTTCGTAAAAAGCAAGAGAATGTCTCGACTCAAGAGAGAGCCGTCGTCTTACTAGGCAGTAAACCAACCCGTCCAGAGTTCTTAGCAAAACTCAAAGACGACTTGGGAGTGAAGAGCGTCGAGTTACAATTTGCGTCAGCGAAAGAAATTGCTCGGCTCTATGATGAGCGAAGCGAGCTGTTCCCACGGGGAGAACTCGACATCTTTCGAGGTGGAATAGGGACAGGCTATGGGGTTTAGAAATCACACTGTTTTAGAGTTCCCTGGAGCATAGACTTGGAATCGAATTTAGAAGAGCTGCGGCGCAGATATACAGCCGCTCCTGACAACGAAGAATTGAGATCTGAATTAATCCGCGCCCTTATGAGATCGGGTCTTGAATCGGAAGCGAGGGATTTAGTGAGGGCTCGCTTTCATTGCTCGATTCCCTGGGAGGATCACAGGCTCACGGATCGCAGTTCACGAAAATGCCGGAGTTGCGAGAAGTCTGTGACTTTTGTATCAAGCGCCGAAGAATTACGAAAGCATGCTAAGAATCGTGATTGTATAGTCGCCCCTGAAGATTTAGCTGAAGCCTATTACCAAGAGCGATGTGTTAACCTGGCAGGGCAGAATCAAGAATTAAACAAGGGCCCGAGTTGCTTAGGTTCTATGCCTGGAGTCCGAGGAAATCTGGCAGAGTTGATTCACTACCCAGAGACCCTCCCGTCCGTTGCCCAGCAGCCTTGCTTTGTCTTTATGATTTCAAAGGACCAGGAAGGATTCAGCGCTGAGCAGCGAACAGTGATATTACTTGGACTTTATCCGTCTCATAAAAACATGCTGGAGCTTCTCACTGAGAGCTTAGGTGTGAAAAAGATTGAGCAACAATTCATCTCAGAACCTGAAGTTGTAAGGCTTTATGAAGAACGAGGAACGCTCTTTCCTGATGAGCGTTTTCGCTACGACGTCGGCGGGTTTATAGGACTCTGAATAGAAGCAGGGATCATTGAGTTTAAAATTGAAAGAACTACAGAGGGAATTCGCTGCGGCGCCTGACAACGAAGAGCTGCGATCAGCCTTGATCGTCGGGTTGATGGAGGCGGGGCATGACTCTGAAGCGAGCGACTTATTGAAAGCTCGCTTTCATTGCTCGATTCCCTGGGACAAACACAGCGGTCGCGAGCACTCTCAGACTCGCCATTGTGAGACGTGCAATAAGACCGTTCACTTTGTCACCACTGAGGAAGAATTAGCCAAGAAGGCGAGGCGCAATGGATGCATGGTGGCGCCTGGGAGCTTGGTGCAAAAGTACTGCGAGAGTCTTTCAAGAGACCTGCGTGAGGGGCTCGATGATGGTTCAAAAGGGCCTCACTGTCTCTCCATAACAGCTGACGCTGACTACAAGTTGCTTGAGCTCGATCACTATCCACAAACGATTCGAAATTGGTCCGGGAGCTGGCCCTTTCTTCCAATGGTGCTTAAATCTGAGAAAGACATTCCAAGTAGGAGTTCGACCTTCGTGCTCGCTGCGACCCTGCCGCCGGACAAAGAAGTCTCCGATCATCTCCTGACTGTTGTCGGATATAAGACGGTCGTGGTGACTTACATACCCGACAGGGATGCAGAGCGCTTGCATCGAGAGCGCCGTGAGCTCTTCGCTTAGCTCGTCCTTCGCGGCCTGTGATCGAACCATGAGCACGGAGGGAGCCACCCAAGGCGTTTCACGGCTAGAAACCAAATCTAAAGTGAAAACCGAGGCCCTTGACGACATCTACCAAAGTTGATAACTTCCATTGGTAACCAAATGGCTACCAATCAGCGGCGATCACCAACAAACAAAGGCTAAAATGCAATACAAAACGGCGATTACAATCAACGCGGCTCCCAGCGCGATTTGGAAGGTTCTCACTAAATCCGAGGCCTATCCGGACTGGGAGCCAAACACCACGAAGATCGACGGCCGCATCGCTGAGGGCGCAAAGATCACCCTCCACACAAAGCTCTCCTCACGCCCATTCCCCTTAAAGGTCACCAAGCTTAAAGATGAGCGTTGTATGGTTTGGACTGGAGGGATGCCCCTTGGACTCTTCAAAGGCGAGCGCACTTTTAGTCTCACTCCGAATGGAGAGACCACAGAGTTCTCTATGATTGAAGAGTTTAGTGGCCTGCTCTCGTTTCTCATTACTAAGACGATCCCGGACCTTACCGAATCCTTCAAGCAGTTCGCAGAGGCGCTGAAAAAACAAGCGGAGGCACCATGACCGAATCCGGACCATTCGAAGCCCTGGGACATC
>JARGOJ010000945.1 GCA_029210225.1 Planctomycetota bacterium | reverse complement strand
ATTCCGGGGACAGTCCCAGGAGTGCGGCGGCGAGGGTGTCTGAGCCGTGGCCGGGTCCGGGGAGCGTGACCAAGCCAGCGGGTTTATTGATCGCGAGGATATGATCGTCGCGGTAGAGAACGGAGAGGCGAATCTTGCGGTTGGGGAGGAGGTCGCCGCGCTTCTCTTCGGACTTTTCGAGGACCCTGAGGGTGCCGCGATTTTCGAGGCGAGTTTCGGGGTCGACGACTTCCTCGTTGAAGGTCACACGTCTTTGGCGAAAGAGCTTGCGAATGTGGGAGTAGCTGACTTTGCCGTAGTAAGAAATGAGGATCTTATCGGCGCGGCGCCCACGGTCTGCCTGAGAGATGCGTTGTTCAAAGGGAAGTACTGGTTGATTCATGGGTGGCGCATCCTTAGTTCGATGCAAGTCACAAACAACAAGGACCAGAGCGTAGAGCCAGGCTTGGGTTTGTTGACTGGGAGGGAAAAAGAAATCCGCGCTGTACTAGCGCGGATTATCGTTTCTTTAGGCTCCAGCAAGCTTTAAAGCGAGCCGGAGACATCATTTCAGTTGTTGGGGACGGCGCCTATCAGGCTCCGACAGATTCCTTCTCTCCGGCTTTCACAGCGCGCTTAGACAAGCGAACGCGGCCGAGAGGATCAACGTCGATGACCTTGACAACAACGATCTCGCCAACGTCAAGGTGATCCTTGAGGTTGATGCGAGGTCCGCCGCGCTTGGCGAACTCTTCGACAGGAAGGAGGCCTTCTTTGCCGGGGAGGATTTCAACAAAGGCGCCGAAGTCTTTGATTGTCACGACTTTACCGTTGTAAATGGAGCCAATCTCAACGTCGCGAGTGAGATCGCGAACGATGTTGACGGCTTCGTCCATTTTCGACTCGAAGGTTCCGGCGATAAGAACCATACCGGCGTCGTCGTCGACTTCGATACGGGTCTTGGTGTCGGCTTGAATCTTGCGGATTGTCTTTCCACCAGGACCGATGAGGGCGCCAATTTTTTCGTTGGCGATGGGGAGGGTGACAATCTTGGGAGCGTAAGCAGAGACGCTTGGTCGTGGCGCGGGGAGGCTGCTGAGCATAACGCGGAGGATATGGAAGCGACCTTCTTTGGCTTGAGACAAGGCTTTTTCAAGGATCTCACGAGAGAGACCTTTGATCTTAATATCCATCTGCAAAGCAGTGATACCGCGCTGAGTTCCAGCAACTTTGAAGTCCATGTCGCCGCAAGCGTCTTCGAGTCCGAGGATATCGGAGAGAACGCAAACGTCGTCGCCTTCTTTAATCAATCCCATGGCGATACCGGCAACAGGGCGACGGATAGGAGCACCGGCGTCCATAAGAGCCAAGGTTCCACCGCAAACAGTCGCCATCGATGACGAACCGTTGGACTCGGTGATTTCACTGACAATGCGAACACTGTAAGGGAAAACTTCGAAGTCAGGAATAACAGCCTCTAGAGCACGCTCAGCGAGAGTTCCGTGACCGATTTCGCGGCGCTTAGGACCGCGGTTTGGCCAGGTCTCACCAACGCAGTAGCTTGGGAAGTTGTAGTGAAGCATGAAGCGCTTGGTCGTTTGGCCGCGGAGGCCTTCAATGCGCTGCTCGTCGGCGAGGGTTCCGAGGGTTGCGGAGACAACGCCTTGAGTTTCACCGCGAGTGAAGATAGAAGATCCGTGGGTGCGAGGAAAAGAGCTGACCTGGCAGTCGATATCACGAATATCTTCGGTTCCACGACCGTCGGCGCGCTTGCCATTCTTAAGGATCTGCTGGCGAACAAGCTTCTTGGTGGCGCCTTCCCAGACGTCTTTAAGGCGCTTTGACCAATCGTCGGCTTCGTCGCCTTCGAGGCCTTTTTCGCTGATAGAAGCGGCAATGGCTTCATCACGGAAAACTTTGAGGGCGCCTTTGCGGACGTGCTTACCAACGGTGAAGTTGAGGGGCACGAGCTTCTCTTCTTGGGTGTCCCAGAAAGCGATGGCTTCGCTGTCTTCTTCAGGAGAGGTAAACTCGTCTTTTGTGACGCCGACTTTTTCAACAAGCTCATTGATCAGTTCAACGACTTCTTTACAGACATCGTGAGCTTTCCAGAGAGCTTCGAGGATCTCTTCTTCTTTGAGCTCTTTACACCCAGACTCAACCATAGTGATGGCGTCTGCGGTTCCGGCGACGACGAGGTCGAGGTCTCCACAATCGCGCTCCATGAAGAGTGGGTTGACGATCAGCTCGCCACCAGCGATGCGTCCGATACGAGCGGCGCCGATAGGGCCATCGAAGGGGATCTTTGAGATTCCGAGAGCGGCTGAGGTGGCGATCATAGCGAGGATATCGCAATCGTTATCACCGTCGTGAGAGAAGACCCGACCTTGAATCATCACGTCGTTCTTGAAGCCTTTAGGGAAGAGAGGCCGGATAGGCCGGTCGATCAGGCGACAAGTGAGAATTTCTTTAGTTGTAGGGCGACCTTCGCGCTTGAAAAAGCCTCCGGGGATTTTACCAGCGGCGGCGGTTGTTTCGCGGTAGTCGACGGTGAGAGGAAAGAAATCCAATCCTGCCCGAGGCTTACCCGTGGTGACGGCGACGAAGACGACGGTCTCGCCGTATTGAACAGTAACAGCGCCAGCGGCTTGGCGGGCGATACGGCCTGTTTCAATTTTGAGGGTGCGGCCAGCGATTTCTTTTTCGACGCTGATGGGTTCGAGTGCTGGATTCATATGTATTTGATTCCTGTTCTGTTGAACTCGATCGTCGAATCACTGTTGATCCCTCTGCTTCCCCGGGGATCGTGAATCGTATCTGAGCGAGTTATTTGGCTAATACAAAGTGCTTTGGCCTGTACACGGGACAACCGGTCCTCTAACACTAGAGGCCGGTTCTATTCCCGTTTTACGGCGTGACAAACTGTCTCAAAGCAGCGTAATGACCCTGAATAAGACTGAAGAAAACTGGGGAGAGGACCGTCTTTGCCGGTCTTACTTTCTCAGTTTCAAGTCTTTAATGGTCTTTTCGTAGACTTCACGCTTCGTGCGCTTGAGGTAGCGCAAGAGGCGATTGCGGCGGCCAACGAGCTTGATAAGCCCGTGACGAGCGGCGTGATCTTTTTTGTGAGTGCGCATGTGTCCAGTGAGATACTGGATTCTCGCGGTGATCAATGCGATTTGGACAGGAGCGGAACCGGTATCTTCTTCGTGGTAGCTTTGACCACTGATGATCTCTTTGCGATCGTCTAATGATAATGTCATCTGAGCCTCTAAAACCCGTGCCACCCAGCAGTTACAGCCGAGTTGGACGTTTTTTTGTAAGAATATTAACTTGGTGTTTCTTCGTTCCAGCCAGCTAATTCACTAATGTTCAACAAGAAAGAGAGCTGGGCTTACAGATTTTGAGTCGCGGATTATAGCAGCCGCCCAAGTAAAGGGAAGAAGAAAATCCCTTGGAAAGCTCGCCGCTCTATGAATCGCAAAGTTTTGCCCGAGCCTGCTGCGCGGCCTCGGGGGTGTTCAGGTCCCAGAGTATGGCTTCATCCTCAACCTCGACATGGCTGATCCGCCGATTTTCAAAGAGCCCGCGAAGAGATGCGTCTGGCCCTTGATTGAGGATGTCTTGTGCCAGTTCTTCATTAAAGATGATGGGATGGCCTCGGCGCTGGTGAATGCTTGGGATCCACAGATCAAAGCGATCATGATCTCGCTGACAGCTCTGCCAAAGCTCTTGAACAGTGGCTTTGTTGACCAGGGGAATATCCACCGGCCAGAGTAAATAATGGCTGCTCTGTCGCGCTTTGACTCCGG
>JARGOJ010000020.1:2581-24273 GCA_029210225.1 Planctomycetota bacterium | reverse complement strand
GCTTTAAAAAAGGGTGATATCTCTGGGCTCTGGGCCTCTCAGAAAAATCGCTTCATCACCTATTTAACATTGTCTTTGAATTATCAATTATCAGGAACTGACACTCAATCCTATCACTGGGTCAATATACTCATCCACAGTCTCAATGGGTGCTTGCTCTTTGCCCTGGCCTTGCTTCTCAACACTGGTGAAGGCTCGCAAAAGTCTCGTATCACTTGGGCGCTTGGCACCGCTCTCCTATTCACTCTGCATCCTCTGGGAACAAGCTCTGTCACTTACATTGTTCAGCGAGCTGAATCCCTCTGCGCTTTCTTTCTTTTGGGAGCTTTGCTTTGCTATGGACTGGGACGAAAGAGCCAGGCCAAAAAACGCGCCTGCGGACTTTATGGACTCAGTCTCTTCATGGGTATTGCGGCGCTTCTCTGTAAAGAAGTAGCTGCCATTGGAGCCGCGTTAATCTTGGCCTTTGAATGGATCTTATTGAATAAAGAGCAAGGCTTCAAAGCGAAGTGGAAGGCCGTAATAAATACACGCTCGACTTGGCCTTGGTTCGCTTTGTTGGCGCTCACTGGACTGGGCCTCTTTGTTTCAGGACAGAGTGCTCAATTATTCCAGAGCATTGAATCTAAGAGCGTTGGGTCTATTTCCTATTTCGATTATCAATTGACTCAAACAAAGGTTTTACTCCGTTATATTCAATTATCAATTTTACCTGTTGGTCAATCAATCGACCACGATGTCTCATTGATTACTTCGTTCTGGAGCTTCGGTTTCATAGCGTCTATTGCTGCGCTCGGGGTCCTTGGATACGGAGCTTATCAGCGGTCTAAGGCCGAGCCTCGGGTCTGTTTTGCTGTGATCGCGACGCTCATTGTATTAGCGCCAAGTTCGAGCGTCTTTGTGCTCCCAGACCTCATCTTCGAGCATCGTTTCTATTTGCCACTAGCTTTCCTCGCGCTGTACGGGGCCGCTGAGCTTCGCCGTCTTCCTAGAGGATCGTTGTTTGTGTTAGCCATTCTGCTCGTCGCCCTGAGCAGTCTGACGCTTCACCGAAATCGCGTTTGGCAGACTGAAGCGAGCCTCTGGCTCGATGCCTTGGAGAAGGCTCCAAGCAAAGAGAGGTCTCTCATCAACGCCGCCAATGCCCTGGGAGACGAGTCTATTTGGGGCCTGGAGACTTCGTCCAAGAGCTTTATTTATGCCAAAAAGACCAAGCCTGAGAGCGCCGATTCGAGCTTTATGGCTGTCCAGTCCAGGGGATTGATTCTTCAAACCGAAATCGCGAGAAAGCAGAGTCCTAGTGAGCTCTCTCGCGATCTCTATTTACAGGTTTTAGAGCAGAACCCGAGGTCGAGCAAAGCCCGAGTCAACCTCGCGCTCACTTATATCGTTGAGGGTCAAAGCCTGTTAAAAGAGAGTTCTGGTGAGGACGTTCTCACTCGGCGTAAGCGCCAACAAGCCTCGCGTCTTTGCTTTCTAAACGGCGAGTTTCACTTGAAGAGAGCGCTCCGTGACAAAGCGGATGACTTCATTGCCTACAATAATTTAGGGCAGCTCTACCTAAACTATCTCGACCGTCCAAAAGAGGCCGAATCTTGCTTCCGGGAGGTGCTCCGCCTGACAAAATCTCTTCCCAGCCCGTGGTTTTTTCTCGGGACGATCTTGTTAAAACAATCCAAACTAAAAGAAGCCATCGAATGCTTTCAGACTTACTTAAGCCTTCACGAGTCAAATCAGGGCCATTCAAAATTGAAGGATGCATGCGTGGGAGCCCTCAAGAATGCGCAAGAGGCTCTTAAGAAACGGTCATGAACAACGAAACTGCGGCGCCCCAAAGCATCGAAAAAAGCAGCAGCGAGATCACAAAAGCTCCGCGGCGCCTTGTCATTATCCCTGTCTACAACGAAGAGCATGAGTTGCCCGAGCTCATCGCTGATATTAAATCTGTCGAGCCCAGCATCGACATCCTCGTCGTCGATGACGGCTCCACGGACCGCAGCGTCGAGCTGGCCCGATCGCTGGGTGTCTTTGTCGCGGCGCACCCCTTCAACATGGGCTATGGCGTCGCGCTCCAAACCGGCTACAAATACGCCGCGAAGAACAACTACGACATTATTATCCAGCTCGATGGCGACGGCCAGCACGACCCCCGCTTCATCACTCCGCTCAGCGACCCCATAGCCAAGGGGCTCGCCGACGTCACCATCGGCTCTCGGTTCTTAGTTGGCCAGGGCTATATTCCCCCCTTCTTAAAGCGTGTCGGCATGGTGGTCTTTGGCAAGCTCGCCACCCTCATCACAAAGATCCGCGTGACCGACCCAACCTCCGGGTTTCAAGCCTTGTCTGCGCCAGCTTTTCGATACTTCACCGAGGATCACTTCCCCTTTGATTATCCGGATGCCGACGTGCTCATTTTGCTGCACAAAGCTCATTTTCGCTTCCAAGAAGTGCCCGTCAACATGCGTCCGAACCGTCAAGGCAAGAGCATGCACAGCGGCCTCGCGCCGATATACTACGTTTTCAAAATGTTCCTATCCATCGCCATGACTTTGCTCCGCGATGCTCCTCCCGGGAGGATAGATGATGCCCTTTCACCAGAAGATCACAACGGCTCTGATAGCGCTCAGCATTGTGATTCTGATCCTTGAGTTGGTGCGGAAGCGTCGCCTCCGGGAAGAATATTCGTGGCTTTGGCTGCTCACAGCGGTCGCTCTGCTCGTGGCGGTCACTTGGTACGACCTTTTGGTCTTCACCACTCACATAATTGGAGCGGTGAGCACAGTTTCCACAGTTTTTTTCCTCGGCATGGTCTTCCTTATGTTGCTCTGCCTGCAGTTCTCTGTGCGGCTCTCTCGTATGACCGAGCAGATCAAAACCCTGGGCCAGAAAATTGCTTTACTTGAAGCGGAAAAAGCCGAGGGTGAAAGAAGCCCACCACAGACGCCGTCAGATTCCATAGAATAGGCGCTGATTTCGAAGTTCTTTAAAGATCCTTCAAGATTCAGGAGCCCTCATGGCGAAGCTTGAAATCCTAAACGGCAAATCTGCTGGCGAAACCGTTGACGTCCCTGAAGGTGAAAGCCTTGAGATTGGCACGAAACGGAAAGCCTTCCTCCGACTCCGTGACCCTGGGGTGTCCTACACCCATGCCCTTGTCTCTTTGACTGGAGCGAAGCTCTCCATTCAAGATAAGAAGTCGGGCACAGGAACCTTTATCGGAGACACAAAGCTTGAGGGTGAAGGTCACCTCGAAAGCGGTGGATCCTTCAAGATCGGCGATATTGAAATCCGCTTCACCGCTGACGCTCCAGCCGCTGAAGCGCCTGCTCCTGAAGCGCCTGCTCCCGAAGCGCCTGCTCCTGAAGCACCTGCTCCTGAAGCGCCTGCTCCCGCAACCGCAGATCAGAGTGAACTGATCGCGAAGCTCGCCGAAGTGGAGAAGGCCAAGAACACCCTCACCCTTGAGCGCAAAAACCTCTTCGATGAGCTCGAAACCACGAAAGCGCAGCTCGAAGAAGCCGAAGAGATCGCCTCCGATGGCGTCGAACATGTCAGCGCAGTCGAGGACCGTTGCGCCGAGCTTGAAGCTGAGGTCGCAAAGTTAGAAGACGCCCTCAAAGGCTCTGAAACAAAGCTCCGGGAAGAGTATGAAGACCGGGTCAAAGAGCTCGAAGAAGACTCAAAGAACGCTCGTAACGAGGTCATCAAGCTCAAGAAGGAGCTTGTTGGCGCCCTGAGCACTCAAACCGAGCTTGAAGAACGTTTTAACGACAGCGAAACCGTCGTAAACCAGCTCAAGGCTCAACTTGAGGAGATTAAAGACGCGGCGAAGGAGCA
This sequence comes from Planctomycetota bacterium, assembly GCA_029210225.1. Taxonomy (GTDB): domain Bacteria; phylum Planctomycetota; class J058; order J058; family JARGOJ01; genus JARGOJ01. Next base: position 20,436 of record JARGOJ010000020.1, on the reverse strand, counting down.
ATCTAAGAAATACGAGAAGGGTCTCTCCGATGCTCGCAAAGCCGCGAAGGCTGCTCGCTCTCGAAGCCTCAGTAAGAATCAAGTGTCCAGCGACGCCGATGTCATCAGCAAATCTGCCGGTCAGGATGACTTAAAAGACGCGGTCCTCGCCTTCTTCGAAGGCAACGGTAGCCCTCCAAAGCTCCCCGAGGATAAGTCCGATCAAAGCGTCGACGAGCTCCGCGCCGAAATCACCAGAACCGCATCTGAGATCGCCGAGCTGAAGAAAGCCGGAGCGATTATTCCTGTTGATATTGAAGACCTCGAAGCTCGCCTTCAAGCCAGAGACCAAGAGTTAAAGGTCCTCAAAGAAGACTACAACTCAAAATGCGAGGAAGTTGAAGAGATCAACGCCGACTTCCGCGAGACCTTGGATGAGCTCGAAAAGCTTAAGGGCTAGGCCCGGAATAAAACCCATTCCAGGGCACATACCTCATCCCGGGCGGTCACATGGCCGGGCGCCTACCTGGCCAATCATATGACCTACAGCCCACAGCAACGCAAAAACTAGGCAGGAATCTGTTCCTCGCTGACCTCAGCCTCAGACGTTGTCTTCTCCTCCGGCTTGCTGCTTTCGACCGCGAGAGTGCTTGGCAATCTTCGGAAGAAGTCTTTGAGTCGGAGTGAGACCAGCTCTGGTTGCTCGACTTGGGCCGCGTGGCTGCCTTCGGGGATGATGAGCAGCTCAGCTTCGGGGATTCGGTCGGCCATCTCTTCGGAGAGCCAGAGCGGAGTGAAGTAGTCTCGAGTGGCGGCGACGACTAAGACAGGAACTTTGATGTTTGGCAGGTGATCTTCGACGGAGTGAAAGGCCATTTTCTCGACCATTTTCACGAAGACGCGTTGATCGAGATTACCCAGGTGGTGTAAGTAGTCGAGCAGGAGGCTCTGGGGCATGAGGCGCCCATCAATGATATTGAAAAACCGCGCTCCCTTAGCAACGACGGGAGCCAGATAGGGGCTACAAAAGAGCGCCTTCGAATTTTTATTGAGTCGCTCATGAAAACTCATGACGACTTTATGGAGAATTCGAAAGCCGATCAGGGAGATCACAGGCTGATCGAAGAAAGTATGAATCGGTCGGCCATGGGTCCCTAGCATCGGGACTAAGGCGGCGACGCGACTTGGGTAGCGACGATCAAATTCGAGGATGACCTGGCAGCCCATCGAGTGCCCCATGAGCACTGCTTTTTTCACGTTGAGGGCGTCTAAGACAGTGAGGAGGTCTTTGGCGTTGCGGTCCATGGTGAGTTGGTCGAGATCTGGGGGGAAATCGCTTTGTCCGTGGCCTCGATAGTCCCAGACGATGACCGGTCTCTTTGGGCTGAAATCGCGTTGAACGAAGGCCCAGAAGAAGGTTGAAACGCCCACTCCATTGCAGCAGACGATGGGAATCTCGTCGACGGTCTCCGGGTCGTATTGGCGCCGGACATAGAGTTCGATGCCATCGTCGGTGACAATTCGGCGTTCTTCGATTTCCAAAGAGCGGTGCATAGCGCGTCCCTGTAGCTGTAACCGTTATTTTGAGCGTCTCTCAGCTGGTTTTTACCATAGTCTTTATCAATCTTCTCGGGCAAAACTCAAAACAAAAGCTGCAAGCGCGAGAAAGCAAAGGCAGAGGGCGGGGAGGGCAAAGAGGGTTGGCAGGACGTCGGAGACCTTCCAGCCGGAGTCCCAGACTGAGGATAGGGCTTCGTAGGTCCAGGAGACGGGCATGGGGATCTCAAATTGCTCGGTCCGGTTCTCTTTGGTGCCGAGGACCACCTCGCTGAAGATCACTTGAGGGATGAGTAGGATCGGGATGATGCCCACGGCGGTGTTCTGGCTCTTGACGCAGCATGAGACAAGCAGGCCGAGGCTGGTGCCGGCCAGGCTGCCTAGGTAGAGGTAGACCATCAGGGTGATGCGGCTGAGCTTGTAGCCTGGGACATTTGAGTAGACCAAGAGCGTGAGAACCAAACACTGAATAAAAGCAATCAGTGCAAGGACCATGAACTTGGAGAGGAGATAGGAGGAGACCGGAACGCCCAAGCGTTTTTCTCTGAGGAAGATGGGGCGCTCTTTGACGACCTCTCGACTGGCGTTGACGCAGCCGAACCAGACAGCGACCAGGGAGAGGATGAAGTTCAGGATGCGTTGATCTTGGACACCATTTTTCCAGGCGACGGAGATGACTCCGCCAATGATCGGTGCTTGAAGCAAGAGGATGAGAGTGGCGCCAGTGTCTGCGAGGGTGAGAGACAAATAGCGGTCGGCGAGGATGCTCATAAAGTGCGCCATCGCTGAAGGTTTAGCGGGGGCGGGGGCGGGAGCAGCTGGCGCAGCCTGGGCTTCAGTCATCAGTCTTTTTCCTCTTCGAGTTCGGCGGCGAGGGAGGCGAGGAGATCGTCAACGGAGCCAACAGGTTTATTGGCCTTTGCGGAGGCGGTCTGAGCAGGGGGCGCTTTACTGGGTGGTGCGGGGTTCGTATCGACCTTGATGCCTGTGGCTCTTTGCATGTTTAGAAGGGCATCATTGACGTTCGTCGCCTTTTTGGCAGTGACTCTTTTTTGGGTGATGGTGGCCGACAACGGGGAAGACGAGAAACGGCGGGCCCAATCGGCGGCGGAGGCGGTGCGAATGGCTTTAAATATCTCGCTGTAGTGCTTCACTTGAAAGTGGGCTGCCGCTCTGGATGGGGGCGCGAAATAGATGAGGTATCCGTCCATGACGACGAGGAGAAGGTCGGCGAGGTCGAGGGAGGCCATGGAGTGGGTTGAGGCGAGGACCCCGTGACCTTTGCGGGCGAGGGATTGAAAGAGGCGCATCATCGACTCTTCGAGGGCGGGGTCGAGGCCGCTGGTTGGTTCGTCGAGGAAGAGGAAGCGGGGGGAATCGAGGAGTTCGACGCCGACGTTGACCCGTTTGCGTTGCCCTCCGGAGAGGCGTTTGATGCGGACGTTCCGGCGATCTTCGAGTTCCATGAGTTTGAGGACCCGGTCGACGGCGGTTTTAATGGTGGCTGGGTCGGTGCTTGGGGGAAAGCGGAGTCGGGCGGCGTAGTTGAGCGCGGCTTCGACTTTTAGGTGACGGTGGATGATGTCGTCTTGGGGGACGACGCCGATGTGTTGACAGAGTTCCCGATCGGTCATCGTTTTGAGGTTCTGTTGGTCCAGAGTGACTTCCCCCTGGTCCGCCTTCATGATGCCGGAGAGGGTTTTCATCAGGGTTGATTTTCCGGAGCCGCTGGGTCCGAGAACAACGACGAATTCTGTGGGGCAAATGGAGAGGGAGACGTTATTGAGGATAGCTCGGGACCCTCGGGTCACCGTTAAATTTTGGCCGAGAAGCACAGGGTTGACCTCGGAATTTCAAAGGAAGTCATAGAAAAGTTATGGAGAAATATCTTTTGGACGAAGCAGTGAAGCCGAAGATCTTTCGCCGAAACCTAGATTTCATAAGGGTAACAGAATTGACAGAGGGGGGGTCAGCCGCTATCCTGACAAGATCGGTCTATTGTGTCTAAATCCTTTTTAATACAAGGCCTTAAGCCCGTTATGCCGATCATTAAAGAAGTCCAAACCTAACTTTGTTCAACCTGAGTACTTATGACAGACGTAATGATTGCTCAAAGTTGACTCAAAGGTGAGCTTCATGCCTACAACACAAGAAGTCAATTTCGGAACCATGTTGATCGAGCAGCGGATTGCCACGCAAGCTCAGGTCAAAGAATGCTTTGCCATTCAGACGCGGTTACCCCAGCCGGCCCATCTCGGGGCCATTATGGTTAAAAAGGGTTACCTGTCAGAGCATCAAGCTCGGCAACTTCTCTCGATGGTTCAAACTCGGCGTAGCCATGAAGCCACTCGCAATGGTCATAGCAATGGCCACAGCAATGGTTATCAGCGGAACGGCCCTCCCACAGGGGCGATGGTCCGGCCCATCCAAGCCCAAGCCCCTGATGCCTCTGGAGTAAGATCTCCCGCCGCCTCCGGCGTGATGGCTCCTCCCCAAAACCAAGATGCAGTCAACGTCAAGCTCGGTCAATTGCTCATTCAACGGGGCTTGCTCAGCCGCGAAAACGCCCAACAAGCTCTCGCTCAAACAAAACAATATCAAGCGGCTGGACACAGTGTCAGCCTCGCCCAGGTGCTCGTTCAGAACTTTGGCGTCAATGAAGGCGTCTGTCGCCAGCTGCTCCAAGACGCCTCGATTACCGGTCAACAAAATCCTAGCGGCGTTCATAACCCCATGGCCAGCGGCCCGTTTAACGCGGCGGCACTGCAACAAAACACACAAAATTCCTGTCCAAGCTGTGGCGCTCGAGTCGCCGCTCAAAACCGTTGTCCCGCCTGTGGTTCGCCGATTATCTCCCACCCTGCTCCCGCTCAAGATCCTAATGGAAGCGGGTTTCACCAGGCCATGGCTCCCGGCGGACACGCGCCCAGTGGATACCGACAAGCTCCTATGGGTCCTCCGCCCTCAGGCCCTCACTCCTCTGGGCAAATGGCCCCCATGGACCACACCCCGACCTTGAGAAGCCGCCCTCAATCGGGTCCGGTCCCTCAAATTCATTCCCCTATGCCCCACGCTATGGCTCCGGGTTTAACCCCTGGGATGAACGGCGGAATGAACGGCGGGCTGAATCCATCGGGACCCGTGCCGATTTTCGGCGTCGATTCTCAATCTGTCGATCCACACTACCCCGCCTCAGCGAGCAATCAATTCCAGCTTGTCGGAGATCCTGTTCCCTCAGGTCCCAATAGCTCTGGGAAGATGTTTAACCCATCGAATCCCTCTGGAAATCAGGCTCCTATCGAGACCTGTATTTCTCCCGATGACCCGATCGCCCAAAAGATGCCGACGGTCAAGAAGCCCGATGGCAGCTACGAAATCGTCTTCGGTCCTTATGACATCCTCGGCGAGGTCGCCCGCGGTGGTATGGGGATCGTTTACCGCGCCCGCCAACGCGACTTGAAGCGTGTTGTGGCGTTGAAGGTGATGAAAGACGGAGAGAACGCCTCCGAGAAGCAGATCCGCCGATTCCGCCGTGAAACAGAAGCCGCCGCCAAGCTTCAGCACCCCAATATCGTCGCTGTCCACGAGGTTGGTTGTATTGAGGGCTTCCACTTCTTCACCATGGACCTCATCGAAGGCGACCCCCTCGATATTCGAATCAAGCGCGGCGAGCGCCCCCCCCTCAAAGAAGCCGCCACCATCGTGAAAGAAGTCTCCCAAGCGATTCACTACGCCCACGGTAAGAAGATCGTTCACCGCGACCTCAAGCCCGCGAATATTCTGATGGACCTCGATGGCCACCCCAAGGTCACCGACTTCGGTTTGGCCAAGAACGTCGATCACAAGTCCATGCTGACCCGCACCGGCGCCGTCGTTGGAACTCCATACTCCATGCCTCCCGAACAAGCTCGGGGAGATACGGATATCGACGCCCGCTGTGACGTCTACGCCCTCGGTGTCATCCTTTATGAATTGATGACCGGCAAGCTACCCTTCCGTGGTGAGACCACCATGGAGGTCTACCACAAGATCCTTGAGGAAGATCCCATTTCCCCCCGTCAGCACAACAGCCGAATCCCCAGAGACGCCGAAGTCATCTGCTTGAAGGCCATGGACAAAGAGCGCCATCGCCGCTATCAAACCTGTAAAGACCTCGCCGAAGACCTCCAGCGTTTTTACGATGGCGAGCCCATCAAGGCGCGCCCCCTCGGCGTCTTTGGCAAGGTTTATCGCAAAGCCAGGAAGAACCAGGCCGCCGTTCTCGTTGGAACCGCCGCTGTCTGCGTCCTGTCCCTCTGCTTCAGCTTCTTTGTCCACCGCTACTTCGAGCGCCAACAACACGACTACTACGTCAAGGCCCGTCATGAATGGGACAACTACACCTCTGAGCTAGAGAATCAACTGATCACCGCCCGGAGTTCCATCTCCGCAGCGAGCGCGAAGATCAAAGAGAAGAACAGCCAAAACGCCATTCAAGACCTCGAAGAGTCTCGTCGCATCCTCGGCCGACTCCCACTCCTTATTAACAACCAGACAAAGTTCAATTCCCGGGCCCGCGCTGGTCTTTACTTGATCTGTCTCGATTCAACATTCAGGAATAAGCTCTTTGAGGGAGATAAGCCCAAGAAGAGCCCCGATATCGAAGGCTTCCTCGCCGATCTAAAAACTCACATCGAAGAGAGCGAGATCTTCACCGACGAGAAGACCCCTGAAGACGACCCTTTCGGAGAAGTCGATGATACGGTCTACTTCCCATGCACCGCCCAAGATGTCCAAGACTTCTTGAGCTTCGTCGAGTCATCCTCTGTCGACCTCGGCGAAGGCGGCCAAGACCTCCAAGCCTATCGGGTCGAGTCGGCGATGCCTGCCAAAGACCTCCGCCACTTCTATCGAGATATCTATCGTGAACGCGGCCACGCCTTCCGCCTCCGGGAAGATGAGCTCGGCTATAAGAAAGCCCTCTCAGCTTATAAGAAGGCCCTCGAATACGACAGCAACTCGAAAGAAGCCCTCACCATTCGCCTAGAAATCGGTAAGGTCCTCGCCGCCTCCGGAGACTTGGAGAAATCCCTTAGCACTCTTAAAGCGCTGATCGCCGAAGCTCCCAACTTCACCCCCGCCTATCTTGAGCGCGGCCATATCTATGATCGCTTGAAGCGCTTTAAAGAAGCCGTGAAAGATTACTCTCAGGTCATCGACAAAGACTTCGAGCCCATCGGCGCCTACCTCGCCCGAGGTCGAACCTTCATGAAAGTCGGCCTCTTCTCAAAAGCCCTCAACGACTTCGAAGAGGTCATCGAGCACAAAGATGACAGCTTCTGGGGTTACCTTGAGCGTGGCCGCGCCCACATGGTCCTCGGCAACAGCGAAGAAGCTGAGAGCGATCTGACCGAAGCCATCGACCTCAACGCCTCCTTGCCCCACGGCTACGCGTCCCGCGCCGAGCTGCTCTTCCGCCTTGGGAAGTTCACCGAAGCGACCAAAGACTACGACGTCGCCCTCGTTCGTGGCCCCCAATACTTCCCAGCTTTCCTCGGCCTTGGTGAAGTTCATGAGTGGAAGCTCGACTACGACGAAGCCAAGCGCCGCTACCTAGAGGTCCTTGAAGCCGAAGGCAAGCAAGTCGACCCCTTCAAAGCCCGCGCCAACATGGCCCTCGGTCAACTCACCGCCATGGAGACCGACCCAAGAACCCTCAAAGAACAAGTCAAGGGCGATATGGCCGCCTACGATCGCTTGCTCTCCGAGCAACAAAAGAAGACTCTTCAATATTTAGATGACGCCATCAACCTCGACCCCGACCTGATCAACGCCTACATGGCTCGCGGTCGCTTCTACCTCAGCGGCAACAGCTTTAACGAAGCCGCCAAAGACTTCAAGACCGCCATTCAACTCATGAATAAACGCAACAAGCTCGCTGCCGAGTTCGGAGACGGCTCCGACGATGACATCGACGACTTCGAAGGATCTTCCAAGAGCGAACTTGAGCGTCGCCGTATCAATCACTCCATTGCCGAAGGACTCCTCGGTCTCTCCCTCTTCAACGCCGGAGAAAAGGCCCAGGCCAGCAATCACTTCCAGAGTTCCGCCTCGATCTCTAAGTCCTCACCCCTCGCCAAGATCGGCTTTGGCTTGTTGAGCACCGACAAGGCAAAGCAAGCAGAGCACTACAAAAAGTCACTCCAATACCTCCGCAGCGAGAGCAATCAAATTGGCGCCTTCTTCAAAGAAGGAAAGAAGACCCAACAACAAGCCAAAGAATCTCGCAAACCGGAACACTTCACACGCGCCCGCCGCGCCTTCGCCCGCGTCCTCTTCCTAAACCCCTGGCACTCCCTCGCTTGGTATGAGCGCGGACGCCTCGAGGTCTACTGGGAGAAGAACCTCGATGGTGCTGTCGACGACGCAACCAAGGCTATTGAGCGCAATAAATACCTCCGCGAAGCCTACGAATTCCGAGGCTTCCTCTACGCCAAAGACCTCCCTGCCCCAGGACGCGGCAAGAAGAACAGCCAATACTTCCTCGATCAGGCCAAGTCTGAACAAGACTTCTCCGCCGCCATCGCCCTCGGTCGCGAAGACGCCGAGATCGCCCATGCCTACTATGGACGTGCCCTCGCTCGCTCAAAGTCACTCAAGAGTGACGACGTCGACGCGACAAACAAGGCCCTCGCCGACTTGGAAGCCGCCATCAAGAAGGCTCCAAAAGAAGAGAAGACCGCCGAGCAATTGCGCAACAAGATCAAGTATTTCCAACTGCGCGCCGAGGTCTACACCAAGATCAATCAAGCTGAGAAAGTAAACCTCGATAGAGAGCAAGTCCAAGCGCTGCTCAAACGCGCAAAAACAAAGGCTAAGAAGTTCAAGGACTCCGCCATTGTTCACCAGGACAAACGACGCTACAACGAGGCGATTAAGAAATTCAATAGAGCCATCGAGTTCGACCCTGAGCTCTCTGATGCCTTCTATCACCGAGGCCTCTGCTACCTGAAAATCGGAAACTTCATCCCCGGTATTCTCGACTTCTCAAGAGCGCTCGAGCTCAACCCTCGCTACGCCGACCAGTTTTACAACAAGGTCTACCAGGTCAACTACGTCGTCGACCTCAAGCGAGTCATGGACGAACTCAATAAAATCGTCGAAGAGCGACCAAACGTCTCTTATGTCATCTTCCTTCGCGGCTTCTTCTATGTCGCCAAGTCAGAATTCAAAGAGTACGAAGCCAGCGACCTCGATAAAGGTATCGCCGACTTCGACGCTTGCCTGAAACTCAACACAACCCACGTCACCGCACGGACCTACCGAGGACTGCTCTTCTACAAGAAGAAAGACTACAAAACCGCCCACAGCGACTTCCAAGCAGCCCTGGACATCGATGACAAATCGGGTATCACCTATTATCTCAAAGCCCTTTGCCTCGCCACTCAAGCCGGAGAAGCAAGTGCTCCAGAAGACAAAACAGCCTTCCAAAAACGAGCGGTCGATTGTCTAAACAAGGCCTTCATTAATAGCTTCCGTGGCTATGACCGAATCAGTAAAGACAAGGGCTTCGAAAACCTCAAGGGATACCCACCCTTTGAAAGACTCATGAAAAACAAGCAATAAACGTTCGGTTCTTTTCAAACTAGAACTCTAAAACGAAAGACCTTACGAAAAACAAGCTATGGCTCACTTAATCGTTGTTGAAGGCCCCAACCAAGGCAAAACTTACCAGGTATCAAAACGCGAAACGATCGGCACTGAGAACAAGTGTACGATTGTTCTTGGGGATCGCCGAGTCGCGAAAGTCCACGCCGAAATTCGCAAACGAAAAAGTGGCTCCTGCGAAATTCGAAACCTCGAACCACGCAAGAACATCCTCGTTAACGGCGAAGTCATCAAGAACGTCATGCTCCAACACGGCGACTGGATTACCATCGCCGACACCACCCTCGTCTTCTCCGAAGACGCGGACCCCGAGGAGCGCCCGTCCTTAGAACTCGATAGCATCGACCCCGGCGAACTCCTCACATCGAACATTCACTCTCGACGAAAACAATTCGAAGACGCCGACTCTGTCATTGAATCCATCGACCACGCTGGAACCGCCGACTCCCGCCTCCGCACCCTCTACCGCGTCTCCCACGAGCTCTGCCAAATCATGGACCTCAGGCTCCTCGTCGACCGCCTCGCCACCGTCTCCCTCGACCTCTTCGACGCCGATCGCGCCTTCGTCCTCATCATGGACGAAGAGACCAACCGCCTCAAACCCATGGCTAGCAAGCAACGGAACCCAAACTCAGATAGCCCAGAATTCTCACGCACCATCATCAAGTCCGTCTTCCGCAATAAAGAAGCCGTGCTCTGTAGCGACGCCCAGGATGACGCCCGCTTCCTCTCCGGACAGAGCATCGTCGAGCAAAACCTACGGTCCTTCATGTGCGTGCCTTTCCTTCACCAAAACAACGTCATCGGCATGATTCAGGTCAACAGCTCCCCCGACGGCGACCCCTTCGGCCCTGAAGACCTCGAACTCTTCTGCGCCATCGCCATGCAAGTCGGGGTCCTCATTGAGAACTGTAAGGCCTACCGCAAACGCCAAGAATACAACCAAATCCTCTTCCACCTCGGACGCGCCACCCAACAGCTATCCTCTCTCCTCCAAAGAGATCGCATCCTCAAAGAAGCCGTTCGTATCGCTTGCAAGCTCCTCAACTGCACTAAAGCCTCCGTCATGCTCGCCACCGCGAACGACAATCTTCGCCTCGCCAGCGTCCAAGGCATGACCCCCGAAGTCTGGGCCAAAATCGATAAACGGACCCTCGGTAACCGCTTCGTTCACAACGTCATCGAAGAAGGTAAACCACTCCTCGTCTCCGATATTCGCGAGCTTGGATACAAGCCAAACCCCCGCTATCAAACGAATTCACTCTTGATCGTCCCTATCATCTCAAGCGTCCTCGATGGCGAAAAACCCATCGGCGCCGTCTGTGTCACAGACAAAGTTGGAGGCGGCAAATTCTCCGGGAACGACCAAAAGATCCTCTCCATCCTCGCCGGACAAGTCGCCATCACCATCAAAAACGCAGACCTCTACGAGAAAGCCACCGTCGACTCCCTCACCAAAGTCTACGTCCGCCGCTTCTTCGACCTCAAACTCGAAGAAGAAATGCTCGTCGCCCGAGATAAGAAACGCGCACTCAGCCTCCTTATGCTCGACATTGACCACTTTAAAAGGGTCAACGACACCTACAACCACCTCGCCGGAGACGCGGTCCTCAAAAACTTCGCGGCCCTCCTCAAGAAGTGCGTTCGACCAAGCGATTGCGTGGCCCGATATGGGGGTGAAGAGTTCGCCATCATCCTCACCAAAGCCGACGAAACTCGAGCCTGTCGCGTTGCCGAACGAGTTCGCCAAGCCGTCGAATCCAGTGAGTTCAAAGTGCCCAATCATGTCCTGAAAATCACATGCTCCATTGGCATTGCCACATATGTTCACGGCGAGAAAGCCAAGCAGGTCCTCGAACGCGCCGACAAAGCTATGTTTGAAGCCAAGAACGGCGGCCGCAACCAATACCGCCTCTCAGGAAGCGCCGAAAAGCACTAGTGCTCTGGCACACTTAAATCGTTAGGGTCTCTGGCGAGGGCATTTGTTCATGAGCAAGGACCGTGATGACGGACCAGGGCGCAAGGAATTGAGCGGGCTCAATGACTGAGCCGGGACGATGCTCATGGGCGAATGAGCTGTCAGAACCCAAAGATTCAAGGATGACAGAGCACTAGGCTTCTGAAGCCTTTTCACGCTTGTCAGAGAGTTTGAAGCTAAGCCTTCAAAGCCTCTCAACAAGCCATGCCTTCAAAGCCTCTCAACAAGCCATGATGGCTCACAGAGCACTTTGTATCCCTGAATACTCGCTATATCCATCTCGGTGCAAGCCCGCGCTTTCAGAGCGGGGAAGACCTCTCTTTGGTAGTCACCGTGAGCGGCTTCATTTTTCCAGAGGGTAAAAACGAAGGCAAGCTTCTCAGCCTTCGTGATGCCCCAGCGTCCTCCTAGAAAGCCTTCGCACTGAGCCATCCCTGGGTTCCATAGGGTCTCTTGACGCTCTTTGAAGGAATCCAAGCGACCCTCAATCAGCTCACAGCGAGCGACTCTTAAGAGCGCTTGCCCTTCTAACTTGGTTAGTTGAAATGAGCCTCCGATGGGCTGGACGGGTTCAAGCAAGGTGACAGAGATCGATTGGTAGCTTTGCTCTTGTCGATTTCCGTCTGTGATCTCGTCATGGATTTTTTCCATGAAGTGCTGGTAGCTACTGAGGTCTTGCCAGAAACCTAGAACGCCGGCTTGCTCTTTGTCCCAGCCACCAAACTGGCCAAGAAATCCAGGGGCAAGAGCGAGCTTCGCCCATTGCTGTTGGGCTTCTGAGAAGCCGTTTTTTTGAGAACTCAGGCAGTCACAGAGAATCCATTTGAGAAGCATGTTGGAGTGAGCTTTTGGGGCTTATTTGCCGCCGGTTGCTGAGTCTTTAGCCGACGCGATTTCTTCTCGGTTGAAGCGGATGACGTAGCTCTGATCGACGAAGAAGTAGCGATCTCCGCTTGTCCCGGCAAGCTTAGGGTTCGCGGTCGCGCTCCATAAGTAGTCTTGCTGAGCAATGGGAGTCCCTTTACCAACTTTGATGTTAAAAGAGTAGCCGCTCTTGTCTGCGCCTTCAAAAGTATCGAGAAGCTTGGCATTGGTGAGGTCTGTGATTTCTCCGTAGAATCCACGGACATTGCGCTCTTTGTAAATGGCCTGGGCTGAGCTGATGCTCCGAAGGGAGTTGATGGCAGAGACTTCGTTGCCATGCTTCCGATAGGACAAGACGTTAGGAATAGAGATGGCTGCAATAACCGTCAAAATCGCAATAACAATCATTAGCTCGATTAATGTGAACGCATAGCGACGCATCGTTTTCTCCCGAACTTCGCTGCTCGAAAAAGCTCTGTATTGAGTTTAGGGAATGATGGCTCTTTTTTTAGTTATGTAGTGAAGAGACGTACTACAAATCGACCCAAACTCACAGCCAAAAAGCCCACGCCAATGTTACATAGAACACTTAAGAAAGCCACAGAAAAGGCCCCTTTTCGAATCAACTCAAGGCTCTGATGGCCGAAGGTCGAGAAGGTTGTCAGAGAGCCTAGCAGACCAGTGATGACAAGAAGTTGGAGCGTCTTGTTGGGGAATCGTTCATCCTCAACAAGGGTCATCAGGAGACCAATAATGAAACAGCCCAGCACATTGACAACGAGAGTTCCGGCAGGAAAACTCTTCCCAAAAATGCGATCGACATAGCTAGAGATGCCATAGCGGGAGATCGCCCCGAGGAAGCCTCCGAGACCGACGACCAATATTTCCTTCATAGATAGTTTCCGAGTTGAGCAATAGAATGAGAAGCCAGCATCATTCTTTAATGATTGAGACCCATTGATGACATTCTTGGCTCAGAATTCGTGCTGCCTCAGTTTTGATAAGTAAGGGACAAACGAATGCCTCAGGCCCCGCGCCTTTCCCCAAACGGCCTCCTAGTAAAGCTTCTCCTCCTCCTCAGCCTACTCTCTTTAGGTTGCACGGATGGCGACAAGTTCTTTATCAGCCCTGTCGCGAATCTGCCAGGGAACTTCAACGGCACCGATGTCCGCGACAACAACCGCGCCGCCGATGGACTAGCCTTCAGCGAGAATGGCATCTCCATCGATGAAGTCCGCGTCGAAGTTGTCACCAAGACTTCAGAGCTTGTCGGACCAGAGAGCCCAACAGAGCCCTCTTTCATGACAGTGCTGCGCTCGGGGGCCCGAGTTTTCGCCAGCCACGGGAATGGTGAAGGTCTCACTCAAAGCGTCGAGCTGACCCCCCCAGATCAAGATAGAAACCAAGCCGTGTCTTTGGCGTCAGCCATCCTCGTTCCCCTACGATTGAACAATTACCAGGGCATCAACGGAGCCCTTGGCGACGTCAACGCGAACAATCAAGCCTGGGTGCTCATTTACGCTTACAACACCTTCACTCAGCTTGGAGGCGCTGGTGGCCTTGGTCCGAGGCGCGCCCTATCTGCCCATGTCTTTCTCCCAAGTCGAAGAAAGCAACCCCTTAGCCAAGACTCCCGACTCGGCGCCCTTGAATTTGGATGGCAACGCCAAGGACAGCAGATCACCCTGCTGCAGCAAGAAGCTGGAGAGGACGTCGTGTCCTTCGCGGCCCTCAGCGATGGCCTCATTGGGACCGCAGAGTTTACAAGCGCCGCCTCAGCTCATAGCCCAACCATGACCATCCCCGTCAATGGCGCTCCCGGCGCCAATAGCTATCAGTTTGGCCAAGACATGACGCGCCTGGGCTTGCTCATTACTCAAATCAAAAACGACGACCCAAGCACCACCGAGAACGACGCCCGCCTCGTCACTCAATATGCGTCCTTCGATCTGGCCCAATTAAACTTCGAGAGCAGCGTCGAATTCGCCGTCCCAAACCGTCACTTCCAACCGGACAATGTCGGCGTATTCCAAGGCGCCACAGCCTATGACCCAGGTTTAATAAGAGTCTCCAATCAACACGCTTTCCTCATCCTCAAAGACGCGACCCGCACACCGAACACGACAAACATTGTGACCAGCGATCAAGTGCTCACGGTTTTGACCGCCGTCGATCAGAGAGATGGCAGCAGCGCGCTGATAGCCAACCTCGATACAGACCTCAGCCTCAATGGCATCAATCGGGGCTTCCACGGGCAAGGAATTGGCGAGACCGCGCAGTTTTTGAATCAGGCGGGCATTCTTGGCCCCGATGAAGGCCTGACGAATCAGACCGTGATCTTCTTTCGCGTCAATGACAATAACCCTGTGGGAGACCCTGATACCGACTTCCAACTCCACGCCGCCGCCGTTGACTCGACGAAGGGGAGCGGCCTCGAAGGAACCCTGTCGAACTTACCGCAAAGGCTCTCGACTCATGGAGATACTCCTGGTGTGCCCTTCTCTGACCCAGTCTTAGATCCTCAAATCGCGCTCTCTCGGGACGCCTCCTACGCGATCCTTTGCTACCGTCAAAATGAAATGGCCAGCAACGGCCCCGGCATCGCCGCGAATGCCTTAGTTTTCAAGACAAGCACAGCCTCGGGATTCCCTGGAAGTCGCTTCTCCCCAGAAATCCGCGTTGACAATGGCAACCTCGACCCCGACCGGGTGCTCATGGGCCAGGTCGCCCCGGTCACCGACCTCTCCATTCAAAGCCTTTTATTCCCTGGAGTCGGTCAACAGAGCGATACAGTTTTCGCCTCGCTGTTTTATGAGCAGAGCTTCACCAATCAAGACCGAGTCTTCGCCCGGCCCATTCAGATCAACATCACCGGTCCTACGACCGCTTCGCTCGTCTCCGAGATTGAGCTTGAGAGCAATAATCTCGTGCTCTCAAACAGAGATCCAAACACAGGAAGAGTCGCCTTCTCGTTCCCTGAGGATAGCGTGAACCTCCGGGACTTTCAGCTGATTGATATCGGCACTGGACCCGCTCAGAGCCGTGAATTGCTCGCGGTCTTCGTCAAGGAAGCGGATGACACGAACACCGATGATGGGGTTGGTGACCGCGACGTCATTGCTCAGCAGATTACTTTAGATTTAACGACGGCGAACGCCGGGCTCGGCTTTCGCGCTCGCATTGATAATACCGATGAGGTTCAAGGCGCCGGCTTGCCAGCGCGCACAGAGCTGGTCGCGGTCCGGGTGCCAAACTCTCGCAGCCTGTCGGCCACGAACTCCATTCCCAATACCGTCACCATCCTCTTCAAGCAGCCAAGCGCGGGGAATATCACTGGTCCCCTGGGGCTCTTCGCCCGCGTCTTAGACCTCGGTCAATTCCGGGCATCCGCGAATCAGATCTTCCGGCCAAACCTCAGTGAAGACCCACTGCGCCTTGACTCCCGCCCAGGTCCTTTCCAGATGCTCTCCCTCGGAGGACCCGATCGCTTGACAGCCTTCCCCTTCCGAAAGCAGGGCAATCCTGGCATTTTGGTCGATGGAGACCGAACCTTGCTCTTCTTTTTACAAGATGGCCACATCCGCGCCAGTGAGAGCATAGGTGTCTTTTCCTTCTCAAATAGTCAAGGCCTTCCTGCCCCCGAGCTTGTCGACAATGAAGGCTTCGGGAGCGATGTCCAATCGACCAGCGATGTCGTGATCGCGCCCTTCGATAGAGGACAAGGAAGTACAGCGACCGGCGCTGTCATTCTCTACCTGAAACAAGACAGCATGGGTGGAAATAAGCGGGCCCTAGTGCGCATAGTCACACCTGTGCCCAGACCCTTTTAAGTATTCTTCCGAAAACACTCGATCCGATCTCTGCCCTGGAGCACTGTCATTCCTGGAATGACAGTATGACGAAGCACTAAACTCTCAAACGTGGTATCTTGCCTTGGAACAGAGCGACACCGAAAGCTGTTGGAGACTCGCTTGAAAGCCGACCTGGCCATTCACGATTTGTTCTCAACCGTCTCAGACATTCTCAAGGGGATGACCCGAGACGTTCCAGCCCGAATGGCTATAGAACACGCCACAGCCGTGATTTCTCGCCTCGAAGATGTTCATTGGTGTGCGTTCATTCTGCTCGCTTCTGGAGAACAAGTTCAGTGCGTTTCTGCGGCCGGCAAAACCAATCCTCCTCCTTTCGAAAAGGTCGAAGAGCTTGTCAAACCTTGGGCTGACACAGACACCGACGTCATCCGCTCCATTTACTCCGCGAAATACTCCCTCGATGGTCAAGCCCTCAAACCAGATGAGACAAGCGTCGGTGGCAAGCTCCTTCACGTCACCGCCGCCGAGGTCCTAGACGCCACTGGACAGCGCTCCGGTTGGTTGGTCTGCCAAGCGTCGACTGAAACCTGTAAAGAGCTTCAGCAAGCTCTCAGGATGCTCTCCTGGCTTATCAGCGCAGCTCTTGAACATGACCGACTCCAATCACGAATGAGCACCCTCGATCAGCGCCATCTCTCCGTCATCGAATCCTTGCCCCATGTCATTTATGAACAGACCCTCGACAACGACCTTGTCTACCTCAGCCGCAAGATCCAAAACTTAACAGGCTACAAATCGGAAGATCTCATTGGTGGTCAGCCAAGCTACGAGTCGATCATTCACCCCGAAGATCGCCTCAAGCGAAAACAGATCCTCGATGAATTACGCCCGGCCTCCGTCGGCACCGTCACCTACGACTTCTTCCTGAAAATACCATCGGAGAAAGCCTGTCACGTCGAATACCGACTTCTCCACAAGAACGGCCGCGACATTGTTTGGGTCGCAGACCACTTCGTCTTGAGAATTAAAGACCCCAGCGAGACCATTAGCACCCGCATCAAACCCGAAGACTTCGTCGTCGTGGGAGTTCTCATTGATCTAAGCGAGCGCAAAGTCCTAGAGACCGAGTCTTTGCAACAATCTAAACTCGCCACAATCGGCGAGCTAGCCGCCGGTGTCGCCCACGAAATCAACAACCCCCTCACCGCCGTCTTAACCTATGGTCAATTGCTCGAACGTTGGTTCCAAAAGCAACCTATTCCAGAAACCGAGCAACGCAAAGGCAGCGAATATCTACGCCACATCCTTGAGCAAGGCAAAGCCATTTACGAGATCACTCGAAACCTCACAGGCTTCGTCAGGAAAGGTCCCAGCGAAGATTTCCAACCCGTCAGCGTCAATGAGTTAATCACCACCTCCCTCTCCATTTTTCGCTATCCCTTTAAGAAAGAGCGCATCTCTCTCACCATTGATGTGCCCATCGAATTGCCTCCCATCCGGGCCCGAGGAGCCCAGCTGCGACAGGTCTTATTGAATCTCGTCGGAAACGCTCGGGTCTCCCTAAACAGTCGCTTCTCATTGTCCTCTGGACTCAACCCAGAGAAGGCCATCAAGATCTCCGCTGGGATTCACCCTGAAGACTCGAAATACCTGAGAATGACCGTCACTGATTTCGGCGAGGGTATTGCACAAGAGAACCTAGAGAAGATCTTCGATGCCTTCTATACCACCCGCAAAGAAGGTACAGGCCTCGGGCTCTCCCTCTCCGCACGCATCCTCAAAGAGCACAACGGGCGACTCCTTGCCGAGTCGATCGTCAACGAGAAGACCTCCTTTTTCCTCGACATACCCATTTGGGCTTCGTCCTCCAAATCCTCAAAGCTCAAAACTATCAGCTCCTGAGTCGCCCCAGTTCTAACAACGATTAAAGAGCACATTTCTATTGGAGACCCGTCTATGTCGGCGTTTAGCAAGGCTCATTACGATTTTGAGCAGCTCCCCTTCCTGACAAATCCTCG